>JAGXHO010000154.1 GCA_024636105.1 Trueperaceae bacterium
CGAGTCCCCCCGAACCCCCACGGCGCGTGGCTCCGGCCCGCCGCGGTCGCTCAGCCGACCGACGCCGCCGACCGTCGGCGGACGCGACCCGAGCGGAAGGAGTACCGCGATGAAGCGCACCTACCAGCCCAACCGGCGCAAGCGCGCCAAGACCCACGGCTTTCGGTCCCGCATGAAGACGGCTTCCGGCCGCAACGTGATCAAGCGTCGCCGCGCCAAGGGCCGGCACCGCCTGTCCGTATCCGACCGCTGAACACGGCTCCGGTCGTTCGCTCGCTCAAGGGCGACCGCGCGTTCCAGCGATTGCGGAAAGGACGTCCGGGTGGTTCGAAGCTCCTCAGCGTCAGGCTCCGGCACGCGCGCCACGGCGAGGCGCGCGTCGCGTTCGTCGTGAGCAAGAAGGTAGGCAAGGCCGTCGTGCGCAACCGCGTTCGGCGCCGGCTCCGCGAGGGGCTGCGCGTCACCCTTTTGGCCGGCCTGCCGGCCTGCTGGCCGGAGAGCTTCGACCTGCTCGTGATGGTGCGTCCCGAGGCCGCCGAGGCCGACTACGCCACCCTGCGCGACGCGCTGATCCGCGCCGTCGACCGTGCGGTGGCTGCGTGAGCGTTCGCGGGCGCCCCGTCTCGTGGGTGCGCCGCGCCTACGCCTTCCCGATCGTCGTCTACCGGCGGCTGATCTCGCCGCTCAAGCCTGCCCCCACGTGCCGCTTCCACCCGACGTGCAGCGCCTACGCCGTCGAGGCGGTCCACGTTCATGGCGTGCTGCGCGGTACCTGGATGGCGGCGGTGCGGCTCGCCAAGTGCCACCCGTTCCACCCCGGTGGGCTCGACCCGGTGCCCCCGGTACGCGCCGCCTCCCCATATCCCACGACCGTTGCCGGCGCCGCCCCGGAGGAACCTTGATCACCCACCGCGCCCTTCGCCCCCTGGTCCTCCTGCTCGTCGTCGCGCTGGCGGGCGCCGCGTTCGCGCGCGACGCGTTCGCCACGTACCCGTTCACCGCGTCCGAGTTCCGCGACGCCGACAAGCTACGGACGGCCTGCGCGGCGCCAGCGGCGGCCGGTTTCCTGTGCGACGACTTCGAGGCCACGCTCACGCGCATCCCGTCCAAGGGCGTCGACCTGCTCTTCACGCCCGCAGGCGAGGTCGTCGCCGCGTTCGCCAAGGTCCAGAAGGGCCAGAACCTCGGCAGCTACGCCGTCGAGAACCGCGACAACCTGATCCCCAGCGAGGGGGCCATCCCGGGCGCGGCGTTGCTCCTCGACGGCGTGTACCACGCGCCGGAGGACGCGACCGGCACGTGGACCGCGGACGGCCCGAGCACCCTGGTCGGCGCCTTCACGTACCGCGCCGCCGGCCTCGACGTCGCCGTGCGGGTGGTCGTCTCCAACGTCGACCAGACGCTGAACTACACCTTCGACGTCACGGCCCCCGCGGGGCTCGAGGACGTGCCGGAGACCGTGGCGGTCGCCTTCGTGGGGATCGGGCGTCAGGCGACGCCGACGATCAAGGTCGGACAGGGGTCGACCTTCACCCTCAACCCCTTGAGCACCCCGGTGAGCGACCCGGCCTACGTGTCGCTCCAGACGAACAACCGCAACACCGACAACGCGATCGTGCTGACCCCGGGCGAGGGCGGCGACCCGCTCGCCGCGATCTCGCTGGGCGATCGGCGCATCGCGATGCAGGCGCCCTTCGACGGCAGCGCGACGCTCCACGTGAACGCTTACCTGGGCAAGAACGAGCTCGTGCGCTACTACCAAGAGGGGTACGACGACCTGCCGGGTCTGTTCAACCCGAACATCCTCGGGCGCATGTCGCTGTGGCTGCTGATCGCGCTCGAGTTCATCCACGACTACGTCGGCGCGTGGGGCTTGTCGATCATCGTGCTGACGCTGATGTTCCGCGTGCTGGTCTGGCCGCTGATCACCACCCAGACGAAGTCGATGTTCGGGATGCAGAAGCTGCAGCCCGAACTGCAGAAGCTGCAGAAGAAGTACAAGGACGACCGCGAGAAGCTGACGCAGGAGACGATGAAGCTCTACAAGGACGCGGGCGTGAACCCGGCCGGCGGGTGCCTGCCGATCCTGGTCCAGATGCCGCTGTTCATCATCCTGTGGCGCGTGTTCGTCAACTTCGAGTTCGACGAGGGCTTCCTGTGGGTCCCCGACCTCGGGCTTCCCGATCCGTTCTACATCCTGCCCGCGCTCTACGTCGCGGTCATGCTCGCGCAGTCGTGGTTCTCGGCCAAGGGCAACCCGGCGATGCTGCGCCAGTCGATGATCATCAACCTGGTCTTCGTCTTCATCATGGTCGGGTTCCCCGCCGGGGTGCTCGTGTACTTCGTGGTAAGCATGGGCGTGCAGGTGTTCCAGTACTGGTTGTTGAGCCGCAACCAGCCGGCCCCCGTGCTCGCCAAGAAGGCGTGACGGCGGCCCCGCCGCGTCGCCTGGACCGCCCCGTCGTGAGGAGCCCGCATGCCCGAACGTGACCTCGACCGCTACCTCGAAGGCATCGGCATCGACGTCGACGGCGAGGACGCCGAGGCGCACCTCCCGGACGACGTGCCTGAGCCGGAGCCCGACGTGGTGGCGCCCGCTCCGGTCCGGGGCGCAGCCGATGACGAGGACGACGACATCGACTTCGAGACCGCGCTCGCCGGCCACGGCGTCGGTTCGATCGTCCCCGACGACCTGCGCCCGCACGAGCGTGCCGAGACCTTCCTGGTCCAGCTGCTGCTCTACCTCGACGCCGCGTACTCGGTCGAGGCCGACCTCGACGACGAGGGCGGCGTCCGCGTCGACATCCACGGTGGCGACCCCGGCCGGCTGATCGGCAAGGGGGGACGCACGCTCGCGGCTCTCGAGTTCCTGACCAACGCGGTCGTCAACAAGGTCGAGGACGACCACCCGGTGCGCGTCAGCGTCGACGTGGGCGGTTACAAGAAGCGCCGCGACGAGCGCTTGCGCCAGGTCGCCCAGCGGGCGGCCGCGCGGGCGCGCAAGACCGGCATGCCGGTCGAGCTCGACCCGATGAGCGCCGCGGAGCGCCGCATCGTGCACGTGGAGCTGGCGGACGACGCCAGCGTCGAGAGCGAGTCCACCGGCGAGGGTCGGGACCGGCGCGTCGTGATCTACCCGACCGAGTCCGCCTGATCGCCACCGAGCCCGGCGAGCGTGCACGCTTCGCCGACGTGGCTGCGGCGTTGGCCACGGTGCGCGCGGCGCTCGCGGACGCCGGTGTCGACCGCCCCGAACCCGAGGCGACGTGGCTGGTCGAGGCCGCCACCGGGCTGACCCGTGCCGAACAGGTGATCGAGCGCGCCCGCGCGCTCACCGCCGACGAAGCGGAGCGTTTGGCCGCCTGGACCGCGCGCCGCGCGCGCCGCGAGCCCTTGCAGCTGATCCTGGGCGTCGCCCCCTTCTACGGCCTGGACGTCCAGGTGCACCCCGGCGTGCTGATCCCGCGCCCCGAGACCGAGCGGCTCGTCGAGCTGGTGCTCGAGCGGCTGCGGCCGGTCGCGACGCCGCGGGTCCACGACGTCGGTACCGGTAGCGGGGCGATCGCCCTGGCGATCGCGGCGGCGCGCCCCGACGCGCAGGTGACGGCGAGCGACGTCGACCCCACGGCGGTGCTCGTGGCGCGCGCCAACGCAACGGCGCTCGGGTTGGGGGTGGCGGTGTGGGCGAGCGACCTGCTCGCCGACCCCACCGTGCGCCATGCGGTGGCCGAAGCGCAGGCGGTCGTCGCCAACCTGCCCTACCTGCCGGAGAGCGATCGCGGCCGCCTGCCGCCCGAGGTGGCCCACGACCCGCCGGCCGCGCTGTTCTCCGGACCCGATGGGCTCACGCTCGCGCGCCGGCTCGCGCGCGATGCCGGGCCGCTGCTGCGGCCGGGCGCGACCCTGTGGTGGGAGCTCGACCCGCGCAACGTCGGCGCGTTCGCCGACGAGCTCGAAGCGACCGGGGCCTGGAGCGACGTGGAGCGCTTCCACGACCTGACCGGTCGCACGCGCTTCGTGGCCAGCCGCCGCTAATCGTCGGGGGTCGGCGCCGGCTCGCGTGGCGCCGGATCTTGCTGCGCCGGATCTTGCTGCGCCGGATCTTGCTGCGTCGGGTGGAGCAGGGTGCTCAACACCAACAACCCGGCGCCGACCACGATCGCGACGTCGGCGACGTTGAAGACCGGGAAGTCGAACCACCCCGCCTGCGTCTGGATGAAATCGGTGACGTAGCCGAGCCGCAAGCGATCGATGCCGTTGCCCACCGCGCCGCCAAGCAGCGTGCCCAGCGCGACCACCGTCAGCCGGTCGAGTTGCGCCGGCCGCAGGAGCACCACGACGATCGCGGTCGCCACCAGCAGCGACACGAGCCCCAGTACCTGCACGCCGTCGATCGTCGTGAACCCCAGGTCGAGCCGCAGGTCGCGCAGCAGCCCGAAGGCCGCGCCGGTGTTGCGCGTGTGGGTGAGGTGGAAGAAGTCGAGCCACGAAGCGGCCCGCTCACCGATCGCCACGTTGGCGACGACCCACGACTTGGTGGCCTGATCGAGGGCGATCAGGACGAGCGCGAGCGCGAAGGGGAGGCGGCGACGGTGCACGAATGGCGAGTCTACCGTGCCGGACCGTCCTGAAGGGACCGCGGTACACTGGGCGACAACGAACGATTCAGCCGAGCGGCGGTCCCGGGGTGGGATCGCCGTGCTCGCTGCCCCTCGGAGGGGAACCCATGGCCGCTACCCAGCAACAGCTCGTCGCCCGCGTGCGCAAAGGCGGAGCGGTAGGCTCCACGCGCCTCGAGCCCTTCGCCGCTCAGCTCTTCCGCAAGGCCGACGACGCCTTCCTCGACGCCTTCGATGCCGACGCTCTCTACGCCATGGCGAAGGATGGGCTGGCGTTCCTCGAACGCCTCGGCAACGCGCCCGACGCGGTGGTGGTCGACGTCGTGAACCCGACCTTCGCCGCCGATGGCTGGGAGTCCGAGCGCACCGTCGTGCGCCTGGCGCTTGCCGACCGCCCCTTCGTGGTCGACTCGGTGCGCACCGAGCTGCGGCGCCAAGGGTTCGCCGTGCACCACGTGCTGCATCCGGTCTTCGCGGTCGTGCGCGACGACGACGGACGCATCGTCGAGCTCGCCGACCGCCGGGTCGCGCCCTCGGGCGACGCGCGCACCGAGGCGTTCGAGCTCTGGTTCGTCGATCGCGAGGACGACCCCGAGCACGTGGAGCGCCTGACCGCAGCCGTCGAGAAGACGCTGCGCGACGTCGTGCTCGCCACCGACGACTACGCCGCGATGCGCGAGCGCGCCCGCGCCGTCGCGGCCGATCTGCGCGCGCTCCGCACGCGGAGCGCGCAGGGGCCGCAC
>JAGXHO010000017.1 GCA_024636105.1 Trueperaceae bacterium
CGACGACGAGCCCGTCCTGGTCGTACCCATGCCGGCGTACGTGGCGACCGGCGAGCGCGCGCCGGCGTACTGAGATGGTGCGTCCTCCCAAGGCAACGCGCGACCGTGCGCGCCACCCCTTGCGCCGCGTCGAGGCAGGGCTCGCCGCCGTCGGCAAGTACCTGGGCCTGTTCGGGACCGCGATGAAGCTGCTGCAGTTGGTGCCGGCCGCCGCCGGGTTGGCGATCGTGCTCTTCAGCCCGAGCGCGTGGCTGTCGGGGACGTTGCGGGTCTGGTCGTTCGGCGGCGTCGTGATCGGCGCGGTCCTTGGGCTCGTGGCGCTGGCGGCGCTCGCGCCGCGGCTCGCGGAGCGCGAGCGCGTCGGCCTCGGGGCGTTGACCGTGGCGGTCGCGAGCGCGGCGATCCTGCGCTTCCACCTCGCCCTCGTCGACCTGGGCTTCCTGGAACGCTGGTCGTTCCTGCGGCCGCTCCACGACCTCTACTTGGGAAGCGACCTCGGCGAGCGGCTCTACAACGTCGGTGCGGCGCTCTGGTTCGCGCTCGCGCTCGCCTTCGCCACGCTGGGGTTGCCCACGTACCTTCGCGGGCGTGCGGAACGGCGCGCCGGTGCCGAGGTCGCGTCGCCGGGGACGAAGGACGGCGTGCGCCCCGCCCTCACCGCCCTGGCGGACGCGATCACCGCCCTGGAAAAGGCGAACGCCGACCTGCGCGCCGAGAACGTCCAGTTGAGGGCGCGGCTGCCCGACCGCGCCGACGCGACCGGGGCCCTAGCCCCTCGGCGCGACCCCGCTTGAGGACCCGTCAGGTCGGGTCGGCCGCCCACGCCTTCGCGTCCGTCGCCCACACCGCCGCGACCTCGTCCCAGGGGCGCGCGCCGTCGACCACCTCGCGCGCCGACGCGTCGCCCAGCAGGGCGTCCACGAGCGCCCCGCGCACCGGCTCGAACCAGGGCTCCCCCGCCCCGGGGAGCCGCGCCCACGGCAGCGTCGCCGCGTTGGTCCACGCGAACTCGGGGTGGGCGGCGCGCACGTGCGCGAGGATGCGCACGACCGCCTCGAGCGGCCGCAGCGCGGCGGCGTCGGTCACGTGCAGCTGCACCCCCTCGCACACCACCCCCGCGTGCCGGTCGCTGCGCGGCCGGAACGTCACCGGGCGGAAGCGCACGCCCGGGAGCTCGAGCGCCGCCAGGGCGCGCGCGAACGCGTACCCCTCCAGCCACGGCGCGCCGATGAGTTGGAACGGGAGCGTCGTGCCGCGCCCCTCGGAGAGGTTGGTCCCCTCCAGGAGCACGAGCCCCGGGTAGAGCGCGACCGCTTCGGGCGCGGGGAGGCCGGGCGAGGGCGGCACGAACGGCCGCGGCGGCGGGTCGCCGCGCGCCCAGCCGATCACCGGAGCCACGTGCAGGTCGACGACAAGATGGCGCGTGCCCCCGGCGACCACCTCGCCGATCGTGCGGCCGTGCTGGAACGGGACGTCGAGGTAGCCGAGGAACGACCGCAGCGCCGGGTCGAGCATCGGGCCGTCGACGCGCGGGCCCGACAGCGACGGCCGGTCGCACAGGACCACCCGGGTGCCGGTCTCGGCGGCGGCCTCGCACAGCAGCGCGGCGGTGGTCGCGTAGGTGTAACAGCGCAGCCCCACCTCCTGCACGTCGACGACCACCGCGTCCAGCGTGCGCAGCACGTCGGCGCTCGGCCGGCGGCGCGGGCCGTAGAGGCTGTGGACCGCCAACCCGGTGCGCGGGTCGCGGCGGTCGTCCACCGGGGTGGCGTCGTCCTCGAAGCCGCTCCAGCCGTGTTCGGGGGTCAGGAGCGCCACCAGCTCGACGCCGGGCGCGGCGCGCAACGCCTCGAGCGTCGGCGTGCCGTCGACGGTGAGCGAGGCCTGGTTGGCGAGCAGCGCCACGCGCCGACCATCGAGGAAGCGGCCGGGGTCGGCGAGCAGCGCGTCGACGCCGAAGCGCAGGCCCGTGCGCGTCGCCCAGGGTACGGGCGCGCCGGCGCGCGTCACCCCTTGACCGCGCCCGCCGTCAGCCCCGCGATGAACTGCCGCGACATGATCAGGTAGATGATCAGGAGCGGCAGGCTGGCGAGCACCATGCCGCTGAACACCAGGCTCCAGTCGACCAGGTGCTGGCCGAAGAAGATCTGCATCCCCAGCGGGATCGTCTTCCAGGTGTCGCTGGTGAGGAACAGGAGCGGGAAGAAGAAGTCGTTCCACCACGGCACCACGTTGACGATGACCACCGTCGCCAGCCCCGGGCGCACGAGCGGGAGCATGATCCGCCAGAAGGTCTGCGTCTCCGTGCAACCGTCCATGCGGGCGGCGTCCTCGAGCTCGCGCGGCAGGTTGCGGAAGAACACCGACAGCAAGAAGACCGACATCGGCATGCCCGAGGCCGTGTAGGTGAGGATGAGCGCGAACGGGGTATCGAGCAGGTTCAGGTCGCGCATGAGCAGGTAGAGCGGCAGGATGCCGAGCCGGATGGGGATCATGATCCCGGCGAGGAAGAAGAGCGAGAGCACCCCGCGAAGCTTGAAGGAGTAGCGCGCCAGCGCGTAGGCGGCGGGCGCGGCGCTGGCGAGCAGCAGGAGCGCCGAGGCCCCGGTGATCAGGAGGCTGTTGCGCAGGTAGAGGCCGAAGTTGGCCCGATCCCACACGCGCCGGAAGGTGTCCAGGCTCCAGGACTCCGGCGGACCGAACGGGTTGCGGAAGATCTCGGGCGTGCTCTTGAAGGCGGTGAGCACCATCAGCACGACGGGATAGAGGAACCCCGCCGCCATGAGGCCGAGCACGAGGTAGATGACGACTCGCGACATGGCGCGTCCGGTGGGCGTCGAGGCGGCCACGTCAGTACTCCGTCTGGCTGCGGCTCGTGAAGCGCACGCCGAAGGCCGAGACGATGCCGATGACGATCAGCATCAGCACCCCGATGGCGGCCGCGATGCCGATCTGGCCGGGTTCGCCGCCGGTGGTGGGGTCGCCGAAGGCGGTCCGGTAGAAGAGCGTCGCGAGCAGGTCGGTCGCGTACCCGGGCGCCCCGGAGGCGCCCTGCATCACGAACACCAGTTCGAAGGCGTTGAAGTCCCAGATGAAGGTCAGGATCGTGACCATCGCGATGCTCGGCAACAGCAGCGGGAAGGTGACGAAGCGGAAGTCCTGCCACGGGCTGGCGCCGTCGACGATCGCGGCCTCGTGGAACTCCTTGGGGATCGCCTGGACGGCGGCCAGGAACACCAGGATCGGGAAGCCGAGCCACGCCCAGGCGTTGACGAGGATGATCGCCGTCATGGCGGTGTCCGCCTGCCCCAGCCATGGCTGAACCGCGTCGCCGAGGCCGGTGCGCCGCATCCCTTGGGGTATGGCGCCCCAGGTGGGGTTGAGCATCATGCGCCAGAGGAAGCCGACGACCACGAGCGAAAGCGTGTGCGGCAGGAAGTAGGCCGCCTGGAAGAAGGCGAAGCCGCGCCACTTCTTGGCGAGCAGCACGGCGACGAACAGCCCAAGGGTGGTCTGGATCGCGAAGGTGAGCACGAAGAAGTAGGCGTTGTGGCTCATCGCGCCCCAGAAGCGATCGTTGTAGGGCCAGCGGCCGAGCACGGTGGCGAAGTTCTGCAGCCCGGCGAAGCCCTTGCGCACATAGCCATCCCACTCGTAGACGCTGTAGGTCAACGAGGAGAGCAGCGGGTAGGCCATGAACATCCCGTAGATGAGTAGGGCCGGGGTCAGGAAGACGACCAGGTGGCCGTGCTTCCCCCACCAACTTCGGGTCTGGCGCAAGGCGGACCTCCGGGGTGTGCGGGGTGGGATCGGTCGAGCGGTTCGTTGCGAAGATAGACGGACGTACGGAGCGCGGGGGCGCACGTGGGTGCGCCCCCGCGGGGTCGGATCAGTCGACGGCGAGCCTCAGTTGAAGCCTTCGAACCACTCGGCGACGCCGCGCTGGATGTTGGTGACGGCCTCGTCGATCGTCTTGGAGTCGCCCATCACGGCCTGCATCTCGTTCTGCAGCAGCGTCGAGCCGCTCGGCTGGCCGAAGCGGAAGGCGGTGAGCATCAGGTACGGGGTGCCCTGCGTGTTCATCATCTCGACCATGCCGGCGAGCGCGGCGCTGGTGGGCGCGGTGCCCGGGACCGCCGAGATCTGCGAGAGCTCGTCGGTGAACATCTGGCCGAACTCCTGGCTCGCCAGGAACTCGATGAAGCGCAGCGCTGCGTCCTGGTTCGGGCTGGCGGCGTTGATGCCGTAGGAGCCGTCCACGTAGTAGCTGACGGTGCCGGCGCCGTCGTCGCCCGGGACCGCGAACGAACCGACGCGCAGGTCGGGGTTGAGGTTGCGCATGTTGCCGAGCTCGTACGAGCCGCCGATCAGCATGCCGGCCTGCTCGAAGGCGAACAGCGTCTGCATGTCGGTGTAGCCGATGCCCATGTAGTCGTCGGCCAGGTACGGGCGCAGCGCCACCATGCGCTCGAGCGCCGCTTTGAATCGCGGATCGGTGAAGTCGGTCTCGCCGGCGGTGATCTCGTTGAAGAAATCGGTGCCGCCGTAGAAGGTCGGCGCGACCGCGCCGAAGAGCGTCTCGTTGGTCCAGCCGTCCTTCGTGCCGTTGGCGAAGGCGTAGACGCCGGAGGCCTTCAGCGCGTCGCCGACCGCGAGGAGTTCGGCCCAAGTGGTGGGCTCTTCGAGGCCGAGGCGCTCGAACATCGCCTCGTTGTAGAGCACCTGCACGGTCTGGAGCGCGAAGGGGACGCCGTAGACGCCACCGTCGGCGCGGTTGGTCGCGCCGAGCAGGATGCCGGGGTCGAAGCCGTCGAGCGCTGCGACCTGGCCGTCGAGGCGGACGAGGAGGCCAGCGCCGGCGAGCGCTTCGATGCCACCGTACGCGCGCAGGTGGACGATGTCCGGGCCGCCGCCGCCCTGGAGCGCCGTCGCGACGATCGTGTTGTACTCGGTGTTGAGGTAGGGCGTGAAGGTCACGTTCACGTCGGGGTTCTCGGCGTTGAACGCGGCGATGAACTGCTCGTACGCGGCGACGTCCTCGGTGCGCCAGCTCCAGAAGGTGAGGTCGGTGGTCTGGGCCAAGCCCGAGGCGAGGAACGCCGCGGCGAGGATTAGGGCGAGGGTGCGAATGGTACGCGTCATGCAGGCCTCCAAGGCGCGGGACCCGGCCGCCCGCGAGTGGCGTGGGCGAGCACGGTGATCTCCGCTACGTTCTGGCCCGTCAGTGTACCTCTGCTGTACCAGTCGGTCAACGCGGCCGTCACGCCAGCCGCACGCCGCCCCGACCCTTGCTCTTCACGGCGTACATCGCGCCGTCGGCCGCGCGCATCAGCGCGTCGGCATCGCGCCCGTGCTCCGGGAACAGCGCCACCCCGATGCTCGCGTCCAGATGAGCCTCGCCGCCGTCGAGGTCGAGCGGAGCGCGGACGGCCGCGCGCAGCTTGGCGGCCACCGACTCGGCCTCGTCGACGCCTCCGACGTCCAGCAGAAGCACCCCGAACTCGTCGCCGCCGAGCCGCGCGGCCGTGTCCTGATCGCGCACCGCGGCCGCGAGGCGGCGCCCGATGAGCCTGAGCGCGGCGTCGCCGGCGTCGTGGCCGCGGGCGTCGTTCACGGCCTTGAAGCCGTCGAGGTCGACGTAGGCGACGGCGAGCGCCCGACCGCCGCGCTGCGCCTGCGCGAGCGCTTGCTCCAGCCGGTCCTGGAACAGGCGCCGGTTGGGCAGCCCCGTCAGCGAGTCGTGCGCCGCCAGCCGCTCGTAGCGCTCGCGCTCGCGCTGCAGGTCGGACTCCAGCGTGAGCCGCTGCAGCGCGACCGCCACCTGCGCCGAGATGGCGGGGGCGATCGCGTGCGCGTCCTCACCGAAGGCCTCGGCGTCCTCGAAGTTGTCGAGGTTGAGGTAGCCGCGCGGCGCACCCGCCACCACGATCGGGACGCACAGCGTCGTGCGGATCGCGTCGAGGCGGCCGGCGCCGCGCAGCATCGCCAACGGTTCGGGCCCGAGCTGCGCGGTCTGCTGCGCGACCCGGATGCGCTCGACGCGCGGCGGATCGGAGCGCCCGAGCTGCTGATCGGTGAGCCGCAGGGCCCGCAGCGCCTCGAGGTCGAAGCCGACCGCGGCGACGTACCCGTAGCGGTCGTCGTCCCCGTCGCGCAGCAGCATGCTCCCCCCCTGCGCATCCGGCACCAGGGCGATCGCGCGCTCCAGCGCGTGCTGGTGAAAGCGGGCGTCGAGGCGCGCCGCCAGCAGCTCGTTCGTCAGGTCGACCAGCGACCGCGAGAACGCCACCTCGCGCTCGAGCCGCGCCTGCTCTTCGACGCGCTCGGTGACGTCGCGGGCGTTGAACACGACGCCGGTATAGACGCCCTCCTCCTCGAGCACCTCGATCATCGACTCGAAGTAGCGCACGCGCCCGTCCGCGTGGATCGTCCGATGGGTGAGGGTTCGCCCCTGGCGCTCCGCGAAGCGCGTGGCCGCGTGAGCGGCCGCGATCGGCAGTTCCTCGGGGTGGAGCAGGTCGAGGATCGGGCGCCCGAGCAAGGTCGCCGGCGGGTACCCGAGCACCACCTCGATGCTCGGCGACACGAACGTGATGCACAGTTCGGCATCGGTGAGCACCAGCACATCCCGCAACGAACCCAGCACGCGGCGCAGGTCGCGCTGCGGGAGCAGGCGCGCGGCGTCGTCGTTGGGCGGTGGGGTGGGTCGGGCACGGCCATCGGGGCTCCCATCGGGGGGTGGATGCTCGGCCAATGTACCCGATGGGGTGGCGGACGACGAATCAGCCGGCTCTGGGGTCGAGCTTCAGCCGCGCCTGGATCGCACGGTCGCGCTCCAGCACGCCGGGCACGGCCGCGAGGGCGGAGCCCAACCGATCGGACGGCACGACGACCACGCCGTTCTCGTCGCCGACGACGGCGTCGCCCGGATGCACCACCAGGCCGCCGACGGCCACCGGCACCTGCACGTCGCCCCGCTCGCCGAACACGCCACCGCGCGGCGTCGCTCCGGTCGCGAAGACCGGGAACGCGAGCCGCGGGTGCGCCGCGACGTCGCGGCAGGGAGCGTCGAGCACCGCGCCCACCGCGCCTCGGGCGAGCGCGGCGTGGCTCGCGTTCTCGCCCCAGAACGCCACCGCCGGCGCACCGGGTCCCTCGATGACGAGGACGTCGCCCGGCGCGGCGAGGGCGATCGCGGCGAACACGGCGCTGAGGTCGGTGCCGTGGGGGCGCGCGGTCACGGCGCGGCCGACGAGGCGCGCCCCCGCCCACATCGGCCGCACGTCGGCCGCCATCGCGTTCGTCCGCCCCATCGCGTCCGACAGTACGCAGGCAAACCCCTCCTCGGCGGCCGCCCAGCGGCGGAGCTCGGCCCAGACGTCAGCCATCGGCCATGGCCTGCGGGAGCCGCGCGAACAGGTCGGCCCACGCGGCGCGCCCTTCGGCGAAGCGGTGGAGCCGGAAGAACTCGTTCGGCGCGTGGATGTCCTCGTCGCCGACCGCGAAGCTGAAGAACACCGTCTCCATCCCGAGGTGGCGCTGGAACGTCGCGCAGATGGGCACGCTGCCGCCCATGCCGATCACCCAGGGCTCGACGCCGTAGACGGCGCGCAGCGACCCGACCACCGCCTGCAGACCCGGGTGGTCCTCGTCGATCCTGTAGGCGAAGGCGCCGTGGTCGTTCGGCCGGACCTCGAGCGTGACGCCGGCGGGCAGGTGCGCCCGGAGATGGCGCTCGAGCTTGGCGCGCACGTCGTCCGGGTCCTGATCGGCGACCAGCCGGCAGGTGACCTTCGCGTGGGCCTCGCTCGGCAGCACCGTCTTCGATCCCTCGCCCAGGTAGCCACCCCACAGACCGTTGAGCTCCAAGGTGGGGCGGTACCATTGGCGCTCGAGCGTCGAGAACCCGGCCTCGCCGTACGTCGCCGGCGCCCCGACCTCGGCCAGGTACTCGGTGTCGTCGAAGGGCAACGCGCGGGTCGCGGCGCGCAGCGCGTCCGAGAGCGGCCGCACGTCGTCGTAGAAGCCCGCGACCGCGACGCGCCCATCGTCGTGGTGCAGGCCCGCGACCAGGTCGGCGACGGCGTGGAGCGGGTTCGCCAGCCCGCCGCCGTGGCGCCCCGAGTGCAGGTCCTTGGACGCGGCCCGCACGGTGAACTCGAGCGCCGCGAGCCCGCGGGTCGAGATCATGGTGGTGGGGTGGTCGGCGCGCCACATGCCGCCGTCGGCGCTCACGACTAGGTCGGCGCGCAGGCGCTCGCGCTCGGCCACGACGAAGGGGGCGAGCGAGGGGCTGCCGATCTCCTCTTCGCCCTCGTACAGGAAGACCACGTTCAACGGCAGCCGCCCCAGCGTCCGGAAGTAGGCGGCGACCACCCCGATCGGGACGGACATCGGCGACTTGTCGTCGGAGGCGCCGCGCGCGTAGACGCGCCCGTCGCGCACCGTCGGTTCGAAGGGGGGCGTGGTCCAGCGCTCGACCGGGTCGGGCGGCTGCACGTCGTAGTGCCCGTACACCAGGATCGTCGGCGCACCTACCGCCCCGCGCCAGGCCGCGGTGACCACCGGGTGGCGGCCGGTCTCGTGCACCTGCACGTCGAGCGGCCCGGCGGCGCGCAGCTGGTCGGCGACGAACACGGCCGCCCGACGCACGTCGGCCGCATGGCGCGGATCGGCCGAGACGCTCGGGACCCGGATCAGCTCGAAGAGCGCGGCCAGGTCGGAATCGACGTGCGCTGCGAGGTCGGCGAGGACCGCGGCAGGCGCGAGGTTGGTGGACGCGGCGCTCACTTGCCGCCGTCCACGGAGAGCACCTGGCCGGTCACCCAATCGGCGTAGGGCGAGGCGAAGAACAGCACCGCGTTCGCGATGTCGTCGGGCGTGCCCAAGCGCTTGAGGGCGATGCGCTCGACGAGCGCCCGCTGACCCTCCTCGCCGTAGCTCTGCCACTGGCGCTCGGTGGTGGGGTTGGAGCGGACGAAGCCGGGCGCGACGTTGTTCACCGTGATGCCCCAGGCGCCGAGCTCGTGGGCGAGCTGGCGGGTGAGGCCGATCTGCGCCGCCTTCGCGGACGCGTACGCCTGGATCCCGGTGAGGCTCACACCCAGGCCGGCGCCGCTCGAGATGTTGACGATCCGACCCTCCCCCGCCCCCTTCATGCCCTTCGCGACCGCCTGGGCGAAGGCGAACGCGGCGTCCACGTTGATGGCGAACAGCGCGCGCCAGTCCTCCGCCGACACCTCCTCGAGCGGCCGCCCCACCTGGCCTGCGACCCCGCCGGCGTTGTTCACGAGCGTGTGCACGGGCCCATCGGACTCGGCCTCCGCGACGAAGGTGCGCACGGCCGCGAGGTCGGTGACGTCGACGCGGCGGACCGTCAGCGTCCCGAGGCCGCCGCCGACCGCATCGAGACCCGCGACGTCGGCGGCCTCGGCCAGCGCGTCCTCGCGCACGTCGCAGGCCCACACGTCCGCGCCGCGCGCCGCGAAGGCGCGCGCGATCGCGCGTCCGAAGCCGTGGGCGGCGCCGGTGACGATGGCGGTGCGGCCGTCGAAGCGGGCGATCACGCCGCGCCCCCCGCAAGGGAACGGCGCAGCGCCTCGAGCACGTCCAAGTTCGCCCGCCCACGGGGGCGCGCGCCGTCCTCGACCTCGCGCACGAGCTCGAGGATGCGCGCCACCAGCGGAGCGCTCGACCCGACGGCCGCTGCCTGCCGCGGGATCGGCCCCAGCTGCGCCTCCCCCTCGGTCTTGCGCTTGCGCACCGCCAGGTCGCGCCACACGCCGCTGTGCGTCTTGGCCGAGCGCCGGTTGAACGCGACCATCGCGTCAAGCGAGCGCTCGGTCACGTCGGGGGCCACGCCCGACAGGAAGGCGGTCGGGTCGAAGCCATCGAAGGGTTCCGGCGCGACCCCCTGCGCCTGCGCCACGTCGAGCACCTCGCGCGCGATCGCCGCGAAGAGCGCCCGGTACTCGGGCATCGCGTAGCAGTCGGCGATGCCGTCGTCGGTGAGGGCGGTGGCGAAGATCATCGAACCCACCGCCAGCTTGGACCACAGGTAGCCGAAGATGTTCATCGTGACGACCGCGTCGGGTTCGAAGGCGCGCACCGCCGCGTGCACCGCGCGCACGCGCGGCGTGTCGCGGCCGTCGAGCTCGCCGAGCACGAAGGCACCGCGGCCGCCGTAGTGGACGACGCCGGGCTCTTGGTAATCGGCGCCGAAGTTGACGAAGCAGCCCATGGTGCGCTCGGTACCGACCACGTCCGCGATCACCAGCTCGTTGAGGCCGTTCTGGAGCGACACGACCACCCCGTCGTCGGCCAGGAACGGCCGTAGACCGCGCGCGGCGGCCTCGGTGGCGTGCGCCTTGACGCACAGGAACACGGTCTCGAAGCGCCCGGGCACGTCCTCTGGCAGGAAGGCGGGGGCGCGCACGGCGAAGGCGTCGATGGGCCCCTCGATCCGCAGGCCGTGCTCGTGGATCGCGGCCACGTGCTCCGGCACCACGTCCACGAAGGTCACATCGTGGCCGGCGCGCACGAGGTACGCCCCGACGGTGCCCCCGATCGCGCCGGCGCCGACGATGGCCACGCGAATGCGATCGGCGTCCTCCAGCCGATCGCCGCTCACCGGTCCCACCCCCCGTCGAGCAGCGCGCGCGTTTCGGCGACGGCGACGGCCCAGATCCGGAGCATGTCGGCGTCGGGCTTGGCGTAGGCGCCGCCGTAGTTGCCGTCGCCTACGTAGGCGCGGACCTCGTCGGGCGGCAGGACGCGCAGCAGGTCCAGGTTCAGCGCCGGCTTGGTGGCGTCGGGCAGGTCCACTCCAGCGAGCCGGGTCCACGGGAAGTTCTCCATCCAGGACGCGTGGCTGGCGTTGGTGTCGACGGAGCGCACCTCGGCCATCGTCGCCGGCGCCGCCCACCAGTTGTGGAACTTGACGCGCATCTCCGGGTGGTCCATGCCGTACTCGATCGCGAGCGCCGCCGCCGGCTGGTTGCCGCCGTGGCCGTTGACGATCAGCACCTTCCGGAACCCGGCGCGCCGGATGCCGTCGAGCAGCTCGCGCACCACCCGCACGTAGGTGTCGACACGCAGCGTCATGCTGCCGGGGTATGCGGCGAAGTACGGCGCGAGGCCGTACGGCAGCGTCGGGAACACGGGCACGCCGAGCGACTCGGCGGCCTCCTCGGCCACGCGCTCGGCGAGGATCTGGTCGACCGCCAGGCTCATGTAGCCATGCTGCTCGACCGAGCCCAGCGGCAGGACGCAGCGGTCGTCGCCCTGCAGGTAGGCCTCCACCTGCATCCAGTTCAGGTCGCGGATCTTCATGTGGTCTCCTCGGGGGTGGGGCGCGGCGCGCGCGAGGCGCGGACGCGTTCGAAACGGGGGACGAGCACGCCCTCGACGTGGACGGGGTCGGGGACGTGGCGGTACTCGAAGGCGCGGACGTGCACCGGCAGGCCGTCGAACACGTTCTCGGCCCCGGTGGCCAATACGACGACGTCGGCGTCGGCGACGAGCTCAGGGAGGTCGGCGGCGCCCAGGACGCAGACGCGGACGTCGCCGACGTGGCTCGCGAAGCGGTCGACGCCGCGCCGGAAGGTAGCGACGAACTCGGGGACGGTGCTGACGAGGAGGACGCGCTCCAGCGGGTCGATCTCGGCGAGCGCGACCCGGGTGCGTTGCGCGGGGATGAGCTGCACCGAGGCGACCTCGGCGCCGTCGGGCAGGCGCCGCGAGAGCTCGTCGACGCGGTGGGCGAAGGTGAGCACGATGTCGGCCTCCGTGAGCGACCTGGCGACGTCCGGATCGTCGAGCTCGCCGAAGGTGGTGGGCTCCAGGACGTCGCCGGCGCGCAGCTGGCGGGCGAGGTCGGCCACGTAGGCGCGGGTGACGGTCGGGTACACCCCGACGAACACGAGCCGGAGCGCGGGGAGCGGTGAGGTGTGCGCCACGAGCCGCTGGAAGCGCTCGAGCAGGTCGCGGCGCGCCACGCCGGCGCGCTCGCCGACGCGCAGCGCGCGGGAGAGCGCGGCGTCGACGTGCGCCGTCGGGGTCGGTCCCGACGGCGCGCCTGCGTCGCCACGGACGAAGGTGCCCCGGCCCGGGACGGGCTCGATCAACCCCTTCGCCTTGAGCGCCTTGAACACCTGCGACACGGTCACCGGCGATACCCCGAGGTCGGCCGCGAGCTCGCGCACCGAAGGCAGGCGGCTCCCCGGCGGCACGTCGCCGTTGGTCACCCCGAACTCGATCTGGCCGAGTAGCTGGGTGGTGACGGGTACGGGGAGGTCGCGGTCGACGTGGAGGCGCACGGTCGAGGGTCATTGTGACACTCGACGGTCACACTTGGGCCGCCGTCGGCGCGGAACTCGGAAACAGGCGCAGCAGGCAGGCGTGCTGCGCGCTGGCACGCGGCCCGTCCAGGGCGCGGTCCGTCCGTCCCAGACAGCCAGCGGACGACGGGGACACACCCCGCGGCGCGTTGACCGATCCTCCCCCCCGGTGCTATCGTTTGCGGTCACACCCGCACTACAACGGAGGTCGCCCCATGCCCATCCGCAGACTCCTCGCCCTCACCCTCGTCCTCGTCCTCGCCTCGGGCTTCGCCCTGGCGCAGAAGACGCTCACGATCGTGCGCCCCACCGACCCCGTGTCCCTCGACCCGCAACTCGAGACCACCGCGCCCGGCTCCTGGGTCTTCAGCCAGATCCTCGAGCCGCTCATCACCGTCAACCAACAGATGGAGATCGAGGCGCGGCTCGCGACCTCCTGGGAGTTCATCGACCCCACCCGGCTGCGCTTCACGCTCCGTCAGGGCGTCACCTTCCACGACGGCACGCCCTTCAACGCCGAAGCGGTGAAGTTCACGTGGGATCGCGCCTTCAACAGCGACCCGCCCGGGCGCTGGAAGGCGCTCGCTGGCCCCGTCCAGGGCATCGAGATCGTCGACGAGTACACCGTCGACGTCGTCGCGTCCCAGCCGTACGGCCCCATCCTGTTGACCATGACCATGCCCTACACCGGCATCGTCAGCCCCACCGCCGTCGCAGCGCTCGGCGACGACTTCAGCCGTGCCCCGGTCGGTACCGGCCCCTTCAAGTTCGTCGAGTGGCGCTCGAACGAGCGGATCACGCTCGAAGCCTTCGACGACTACTGGCGCGGGCGCCCCGCGCTCGATCAGGTCGTCTACCGGACCGTCCCCGAAGAGGGCGCGCGCATGCTGTCGCTGCGCACGGGCGAGGCCGACATGGTGCTGCTGCCCAGCCCTGCCGACCTGCCCGCGCTCGAAGCCGACCCGGACTTCCTGGTCGAGGGCGCACCCGGCGTCGGCATCTTCTACCTGGCCTTCAACCTCGCGCGCGACGCCGTGGCCGACGTGCGGGTCCGCCAGGCGATCGCCCACGCCATCGACCGCGAGCTGATCGTCGAAGCGATCCTCGAGGGCGGCGGCGTGTTGGCCGACTCCGTCATCGGCGCACCGGTGTTCGGTTTCAAGCCGATGAACCTGCTCGAGCGCTACCCCTACGACCCCGAGCGGGCGGTCGCGCTGCTCGAGGAGGTCGGCTACACCCGCGGCAGCGACGGTTGGATGCGCGACGCGGCCGGCGAGATCTTCACGCTCGAAGCGCTGCCGTCGAACGGCCGGTCGCTCAAGGACCGCGAGATCGCCGAGACCCTCCAGGAGTTCCTCCGCCAGGTGGGCATCCAGATGGAGCTCGACCTGTTCGAGTGGGCGACCACCTTCCAGCTCATGCGCGGTGCTACCCTCGACTACGACCTCAACTCGTTCACCTGGTTCACCACGACCGGCGACGCGGACTACACCATGTACTCCAACTACGTCAGCACCGAAGTGCCGCCGGCGTCGTGGAACCGGTGGCGCTACTCGAACCCGCAGGTCGACGAGTGGCTCAAGGCGGCGCGCGCCAGCCTCGACGCGGACGAGCGCGCCGAGCTCTACGGCCTCGTGCAGGACCAGTTGGCCATCGACCTGCCGGCCATCCCGCTCTACGGCAGCTACGAGGTCGCGGCCCTGTCGGCGGACGTGACTGGGTACGTCGCCCACCCCATCCAGTACATCCTCGACCTGTTCCCGGTCGACAAGCGCTGAGCGCCTACGGCGGGCGGGGGTCCGATCGGACTCCCGCCCGCCACCTCTCGTCATGTTCAACTATCTGATTCGCCGCATCTTGACCACGATCCCCCTGTTGCTCGGGGTGGTCCTCGTCGTCACTATCAGCTTCGACCTGATCCCGGGCGACCCCGCGGCGCTCATCCTCGGTGAGTTCGGTACCCCGGCGGCGATCGCCGCCCTGCGCACCGACCTCGGGCTCGACCGCTCGCTGCCGGTGCGGTACGTCGCCTACGTCGGCGACATCCTCCGCGGCGACCTGGGGCAGTCGATCCGCGACAACCGGCCGGTGACCGAGATCCTGTCCGAGACCTTCCCCTTCACCGCGCAGCTCGCGTTGGCGGCGATCGTGCTGGTGCTGATCGTCGGCATCCCAATCGGCGTCGCCGCCGGCGCCCGCCCCGGCTCGTGGGTCGACAACGTCATCCGCGTGGGCTCACTCGCAGGGCTGTCGATGCCGGTCTTCTGGACCGGCATCGTCTTCATGGTGATTTTCTCGGTCAACCTGCGCTGGTTCCCGGTGTCGGGCACCGGCACGTGGCGGCACCTGGTGCTGCCGGCGGTGACGCTGGCGCTGCCGTCGATCGCGGTCGTCGCCCGCATGACGCGCGCCACCGTCCTCGAAGTGCTCCGCGAGGACTACGTCCGCACCGCGCGCGCCAAGGGTGTCGGCGACCTGTCGCTGCTCTTCAAGCACACCTTGCGGAACGCGCTCATCCCGGTCGTCACCGTGCTCGGCCTGCAGCTCGGTCAGATGCTCGGAGGCGCGGTGCTGACGGAGACCGTGTTCGCGTGGCCGGGCATCGGCCGCCTCACCGTGTTCGCGATCTTCAACCGCGACTTCGTCCTGATGCAGGGGTTGGTGTTGGTGCTGGCCTTCGTCTACGTGATGGTCAACCTACTCGTCGACCTGAGCTACGGGCTGATCGACCCGAGGGTGCGGTACGCGTGAGCGTGCCCGTCCCCGCCACCCCGGCCGCCGCGAGGCGCAACGACGTCTGGCGGCGCTTCCGACGCAACCGCCTCGGCGTGGTGGGCGCGGTGATCGTCGCGATCCTCGTCGTCATGGCCGTCTTCGCTCCCTGGCTCGCGCCCGCCGACCCGGCGAGCCAGGATCTGCGATCGCGGCGCGCGCCACCGAGCGCCGAACGGCTGTTGGGCGCCGACGAGTTCGGCCGCGACATCCTGTCGCGGATCATCTTCGGCGCCAGAGCGTCGCTCGTCGTCGCGGTGGTGTCGGTCTCGTTGGGGTTGCTCCTGGGCAGCTCTCTCGGCGCCCTCGCCGGTTACGTCGGCGGGGTCTTCGACGCCGTGGTGATGCGGCTGATGGACCTGCTGCTGGCATTCCCGTACCTGCTCCTGGCCATCATCATCGTGTCGGCGCTCGGACCGGGGACCTGGAACACGATCCTCGCTATCGCCGTGTGGACCGTGCCCGCGTTCGCGCGCGTGGCACGCTCGGCCGTGCTCCAGCTCAAGGAGCGCGACTTCGTGGTCGCCGCGACGTCGCTCGGTGCCAAGGAGATGCGCATCCTAGGCGTCCATCTGCTCCCGAACTTCGCCGCCACGCTCGTGGTCTACGCCAGCCTCTACCTCGCCTACGCGATCCTGATGGAGTCGGCGCTGTCGTTCCTCGGACTCGGCGTACAGCCGCCCACGGCGTCTTGGGCCGGGATGATCGCCAGCGGCCGCAACTACGTGACGTCGGCGCCGCACATCGCCACGATCCCGGGCATCGCCATCGCGATCGCGGTGCTGGGCTTCAATCTGCTCGGCGACGGGTTGCGGGACGCGCTCGATCCGCGGACGGCGCAGCGCTGAACCAAGCCTCACGCAGCTGGGGCGCGGTCGGTCGACCGCGCCCCTCGTCGTACGTTCGCTCCGAATCGCGCGTCAGTCGCTCGAGCCCGGGTACGCGAACGGGTCGAACGGCGTCCCGGAGGCCTCCGCGACTGCGTCGACGAAGGTCCGGGTGGAGTGCGGGGTGCGGTACAGCAAATCGTAGAAGCGCTGGCGGTCCGCCTCGCTGCTCGCGAAGCGCTCGAACCCGAGCTTCACGATGCGGCGGCCGTAGTAGTACTGCGCGTAGTTGGTGCGCGCCAGCGAATCGGTGAAGAAGTCGTACGCACGCTCGGCGTCGTCGCGCAGCACGAAGTGCTCGACCATGTTCTGGACCGCCTCCGCGCGCGTCATCTGGCCGGTGTTGGCGTAGAGGCAGCCGTCGTTCATCGCGATGCGGCCGAGGTCCATGTAGGCCACGGCCGCGCGCAGGCGCAGCGACTCGTCGGACTCGCCCGCGTCCCAACCGAGGAAGTGCATCGCCATCTCGGGTCCACCCTCGAAGACCGCGTTGGTGGGCGCGTTCAGCTGGTAGTACGCCGCCTCGGTCGGCCAGCGCCCCTGCTGGTAGAGCTCGTCCCAGAGCGCGTAGAAGGTCTGGTGGCCGGGGTAGGCCTCGTGGCACAGGACGTGCACGAACAGGTCCTGCTGCCACGACTTGTCGACGTTGAAGTGCAGCCAGCCGCGGAAGCCGCCGGTGTACTGGGAGCGCCCCGAGTAGTGCACGTTGCGGACGCCGGTGAACGAATCGACGCCCTCGCCGGGCGGCAGCTTCAGCACCAACCGCTCCGTGTCGGTGCGGGCCCGGTCGAGGATCGACTGGCCGAAGTCGATCACCGCGTCCCCCGTCAGGCTGGTCGCCTCGAGCCATGCGGGCACCTGCTTCTCGAGCGGACCCTCGTAGCCGATGCGGCCGAGGAGCTCGTGCAACTCGCCGCGCAACCGCCGCGCCTCGGAGGCCGGGATCGGCTGGTGGTCGATCTCCAGGATGCCCTGCACGAGCTCCCCGTACGGGCGCCCCTCGTCGCGGAGGATCGAAACGAGCGTGCGGAAGGCGCTGGTGAGCGCGTCCAGGTAGCCGCGCCGGTGGCCGGTCGTGCCGGCGGCCGCGGCCTCGATCGCGGCGACCGCGTCCTCGACCGCCTCGAGGCTCGTCAGCGTGCCCTCGGTCTGGTCGGTGTAATTGGCGAGAACCAGCGGGCGCCCGAAGCGCGCGATGCCCAGCTGGCTGAGGCTGAGCGCGACGTCGACGACGCTGCGGGCGGTGGCGGGGTCGGTGTAGGAGAGCGGGGTCGTGGCGGTGGTCATGGAGCTCCTCAGGGTGCAGGTGGCGCGAAGCGAAGGTCGGGTTCGAGGCCGACGCTGTCGGCAGGGCGGAGCGGGGCGAGGCCCCGACGCACCCGGTCGACGAGGCCGTGGATGCGGGCGAGGTCGTGGTCGTCGAGGGGCAAGCCGAGGCGCTCGGCTTCGGCGCGCAGCCCCGCCAGCGTACCTTCGGCGACGGGCGCCACCAGGGCGCGAGCGGTCGACGTGGGCACAGGGTCGGTCCACCAGGACGGGTCCGGACGACGCGCGTGCCACGGCGTCGCTCGCTCGTACGCATGCCCGACGCGGAACATCGTCGCCTCGTCGAAGTGGCGCGCGGCGATCTGCAGCGCCACGGGCAAGCCGGCGCCGTCGAAGCCGCACGGGAGCGTGAGGGCGGGGTGGCCGGTGAGGCTGAAGGCCCGGGTGGCCCAACTCGTGTCCGGGGGGCCGGCGATCCAGGCGTCGCGGCCGACCGCCGTGAACGGCAGCGTCGGCGTGACGAGCACGTCGACCGCCGCGAAGGCGAGCGCGACCTCCCGCGCCCAGCTCGCGCGCAGCTGCAGCGCGTGCGCCACGTCGGCCGCGGCGTGGAAACCGCCCGCGCCGATCTGCGCGCGCGCCTTGCGGCCGTACGCACCCCCCTCCCGCCGGAGCGTCGCGGCGTGCAGGCCGAAGGCCTCCCACATCGAGAGCAGGCTGCCGGCCGCCGCGAGGTCGCCCGCCGACGGCAGGTGGACGGGCACGAGCCGCGCGCCGAGGCCCTCGAGAACCTCGAGGGCGGCGCGCATCGCGGCGTCGACGTCGGGCTCCAGGCCGTCGAAGAAGTAGCCGACCGGCACGCCGACCCGCACCCCTGGGA
>JAGXHO010000155.1 GCA_024636105.1 Trueperaceae bacterium
CGGCGCTGGACGCGCTGCGCGCCGACGGCATCGCGGCGCTGGTCGGCCACGACCCACGCCACCTCGACGCCGACGTCGACCTGCTCGTGACGACCATGGCCGTACCGCGCGGTCATCCGGAAGTCGCCCGGGCTCGCGAACTCGGCATCGACGTGCGGCTGCGCATCCAGATGCTCGCCGAGCTGTTCCGCCGACGTCAAGCGATCGGCATCACCGGGACGCACGGCAAGAGCACGACGACGGGGATGGTCGCGGCGCTGATGATCGCGGCCGGCGTCGACCCTTCGGTCCAGGTGGGGGCGACGCTGCCCGGACTGGTGGGCAACATGCGCCACGGCGGCGGTCCCCACCTGGTGGCCGAGGTGGACGAGTCCGACCCCGGGTTCGCCGACCTCGTCGCCCACGTGGCCGTCGTCACCAACCTGGAGGACGACCACGTGGCCGGCGAGTACGACGAGCGCCGCAACTACCACGCCACCTTGGCCGACCTCGAGGCGGCCGCGCGCCGGTACGCCGCGCAGGCCGACCACGTGCTGTACTGCGCCGATTGGCCCGGCCTGGACGCGCTCCTCGGCGATCATCCGCAGGCCTGGCGCTACGGCACCGCCACCGACGCGGCGTACCGCGTGGAGGCGCTCGCCCTGCGGTCCGGTGGCGCGGAGTTCGCGCTGCGTCTGCCCGACGGCCGCCGCGCCGAGGTCCGGCTCGCCGTGCCGGGGCTCCACAACGTCATGAACGCGGCCGCCGCCCTCGCGGCCGTCCACCTCGCGGGGATCGACGCCGTCGCCGCCGCTCCGGCGCTCGACGACTTCCGGGGCGTCGGGCGCCGCTGGCAGGTCTGGGGCGAACCGCGCGGCGCCCAGGTGGTGGACGACTACGCCCACCACCCGACCGAGGTCCACGCGACCCTCACGGCCGCGCGCGCCACCGGCCGGCGCGTGCGCGCGGTGCTGCAACCGCATCGCTGGGTCCGGACCGCACGGCACTGGGCGGCGCTCGCCGACGCCGCCGCCCTCGCCGACGAGGTCCTGGTGCTCGACGTCTACGCCGCCGGCGAGACCGCGATCGCGGGCGTGGACGTCGGGCGCATCGTCGATCGCGTGCGCGCGGCCGGTTGCCACGCCGAGCGCCACACGCTGGCGAGTGCTACGGCCTACCTGGCGGCGACGCTCGCCGAAGGCGACCTGGTGGTGACGCTGGGCGCCGGCGACGTCTGGCGCGTGGCCGAGGGCCTGATCGCCATGACGCAGGCGGCGGACGGGGGCGGCGATGACCGGCTCTGACCGCCCGACCGTACCGACCGACGCACGAGCGATCGAGGTCCTCCGGATCCCGCTGGCGCGCGTCACGACCTTGAAGGTCGGCGGACCGGCGGAGGTCTGGACGTGCGAGGACGATGCTGCGGTCGCGCGGGCCACGGAGGAACCGTACCGGGTGCTGGGCGGCGGGTCGAACCTGCTCGTCGCCGACGCGGGCGTGCCGGAGCGCGTCGTTCGGCTCGGTCGCGCCTATGCCGACCTGGACGCGATGGATGGCCGCACCGACCTGTGGCTCGGCGCGGCCACCCCCGTGCCCGGGCTCGTCCGCCGCGCCCAACGCCTCGGCCTCTCGGGGCTCGAGGGGCTGCTCGGCGTCCCCGCGGTGCTGGGCGGCGCGATCGCCATGAACGCCGGCACCCGTTTCGGTGAGATCGGCGACGTCCTGCAGGAGGTCGAGGCGCTCGTCGACGGGCGGGTGGTGCGCCTGGCGGCCGCCGACCTGGGTCTGCGCTACCGCCACGCCGACCTCCCGCCCGGCGCGATCGTCCTGCGCGCCCGCCTGCGCCTGACCGCCTCCAGCCCCGAACGGGTCGCCCAGGCGCTCGAAGGCGTCGACGCCGCCCGGCGCGGTCAACCCAAAGCGCGCAGCGCCGGCTGCGCGTTCAAGAACCCACCCGGCGACTCGGCGGGGCGTCTGGTCGACGTCGCGGGCCTCAAGGGCCTCCGCGTCGGCGACGCGATGATCTCGCTGGAGCACGGGAACTTCGTGGTGAACCTGGGCGCCGCGACCGCCGCGGACGTCGTGCACCTGCTGGACCGGGTGCGCGCTGCGGTCGCCGTGCCGCTCGAGGTCGAGTGGCGTCGTTGGGGCTTCGCCGACGGCGACCCCGCCGCACCGGGGCGCGCGCGCGCGAGCGCCTAGCCCACGCTCATGCGGACGCTGCAGCTCCTGCTCCTGTTCGTCCTCGTGGCGCTGGTCGCGGTCAGCCGCTTCTGGCCCGCCGTCGAACGCGTGGAAGTCCTCGGCAATGAGTACCTGAGCCGCGCGGACGTCCTCCGGCTCGCGAACCTGGCGCCTGGCGACCCCTTCCTGTGGGTGACCCGGTTCCGGACGGGCGCCCTGCTCGACGAACCCTGGGTGCTGCAGGCGCGCGTCACGCGCCACTGGCCCGACACGGTCGCGGTCGCGGTGTGGGAGCGGACGCCGGTCCTGTTCGACGGGACCCTCGGCTACGCGGCGGACGGCACCCCGCTCCCGGGCGTCGACCCCGAGGTCGCCGCCGCCCTCCCACGGCTCGAGGGCTGGGGGACGCCGCGCCTGGACGAAGCGCTGGAGCTGCTCGGCATGCTGGGTACCCGCGAGCCGAGGGTGATAACGTACGGGCCGGAAGGCTTCGAGGTCGTGCTCGCGGACGCGGTGCTCTTCACGCCGAGCGTGGACGCCCTCCGGGCCCAGTGGTCGGCCTTCGAGAGCCAACGTGGGAGCCGTGTCTCGGTCTACCCCTGGGGAGTGAGCAGCGCACCATGACGATTGACGCCACATGACGGACGAACGCATCATCGTCGGGCTCGACATCGGCACGACGAAGATCTGCACGGTGATCGGCGAGGTCGCGGGCGACGGTGTCCTCGACATCATCGGCGAAGGCACGGTGCCCAGCGACGGCCTCCGCAAAGGGGTCGTCGTCAACCTGGAGCGGACGATCTCGTCCGTACGGCAGTCGATCCAAGCCGCCCAGCGCGTGGCGGGGGTCGAGGTGCACTCCGCTTGGGTCGGGGTGGCCGGGAGCCACCTCCGAGCGCTGACGTCCCACGGCATGGCGGCGATCCGCCGCGGCATGGAGATCACGCGCGCCGACGTCGACCGCTGCATCGAGAACGCCCAAGCCGTCCCGCTCGAGGCGAACATGGAGATCCTCCACGTGATCGCGCAGGAGTACGTGGTGGACGGAAACGACGGCATCAAGGACCCCATCGGCATGTCCGGCGTCCGGCTCGAGGTCGACGTGCACCTGGTCGCGGCTGCCCAGGGGCCGCTCGCCAACCTGCGGCGCTGCGCCGAGGACGCCGGCGTCGGCGTCGACGGCTTGGTGGTGCAGGCGCTCGCCTCCGGGCTCTCGGTGCTCAACGCTGGGGAGCGCGACCAGACGACGCTGCTCATCGACATCGGCGGCGGCACCACCGACGTCGGCGTCTTCCGCCGCGGCACACTCGCGCACAGCGCCGTGATCCCGTTGGGCGGCGACCACGTGACCCAGGACATCAGCCAGCTGCTCCGGATCCCACCCGAGGAGGCCGAGCGCGTCAAGCGCCGCTACGGCGTGGCGCTGCCCGATCTGGCCGACCGCGACGTCGTGCTCGAGGTGGCCAACCCCTCGTACACCGCGTCGATCAGCACCTTCGAGCTCGCTCAGGTGATCAAGCCGCGCGTCGCGGAGATCCTGGACCTGGTGCGCTCCAACATCGAGCAGAAGATGGGCGCGCTCGAACTGCTCGCCGGCAACGTCGTCGTCACCGGCGGCGCCTCGCTCATGCCAGGGCTCGACCAGGTCGCCACCGAGCGCTTCCGGCTGCCCGTGCGCATCGGCAAGCCCGAGGGGGTGTCGGGCCTCGTCGACGTGGTCGCGAGCCCCGCTCATGCGACCGCCGTAGGCTTGGTTCGGTACGGCATGCTGCATGCGCGCGACCTGCCGTCCAACGGCCGGCGCGGCGACGGCGGCGCGCGCTCGGGAGCCGGGCTCGGCCGACGCCTGCGCGACCTGCTCAAGGACTTCTTCTGATGGCGAACACCGAGGCGTTCGGTCGCGTAGGCGCCCACACGTCCGTGAGGAGTGGTGCATGACCAAGAACCGGAACGAGAGCGCCGTCATGCGGGTCATCGGCCTGGGCGGCGGCGGGAACAACGCGGTCAACCGGATGATCGAGACCGGCCTGCGCGGCGTGGAGTTCATCGCCGCGAACACGGACGCGCAGGTGCTCGCCACCAGCCTCGCGGCGACCCGGATCCAGATGGGCGACCACCTCACTAAGGGGTTGGGCGCCGGAGCCAACCCCGAGGTCGGCGAGCAAGCCGCGCTCGAGGACCGCGACCGCATCGCCGAAGCGCTGCACGGCGCCGACCTGGTGTTCCTCACGGCCGGGATGGGCGGCGGTACCGGCACGGGTGCGGCGCCGATCGTCGCCGAGGTGGCGCGCGAACAGGGCGCGCTGACCGTCGCGGTCGTCACCAAGCCCTTCGCCTTCGAGGGCCCCAAGCGCATGCGCCAAGCCGACGAGGGACTGCGGCGTCTCGAGGACAAGGTCGACGCGCTCATCGTCGTCGAGAACCAGCGGCTCCTGTCGGCGCTCGATCGCAAGGTCAAGCTGGCCGACGCGTTCCGCGTCGCCGACCGGGTGCTCTACCACGGCGTCCGCGGCATCTCCGACGTCATCAACGTGCCCGGGCTCATCAACGTCGACTTCGCGGACGTCAAGGCGCTGCTCTCCGGCGCCGGCACCGTCCTCATGGGCATCGGCGCCGGGCGCGGTGAGAACCTCGCCGAAGAGGCCGCCCACAGCGCCTGCCACTCGCCCCTGCTCGAGCGCGGCGTCCAAGGCGCCCAGCAGCTTCTGATCAACGTCACCGGCAGCGAGGACCTGACGCTGTTCGACGCGCACGCGATCGTCGAGAAGATCAGCGAGGCCACCGAGGTCGACGACCCGAACGTCCTGTTCGGCGTCACGTACGACGACGAGGCGGCCGACGAGGTGCGGGTCACGGTGATCGCCGCGGGCTTCGACCACCAACCCCAGACGAAGGTGCTCCGCCCCACGCAGCTCCGCGGCCAGCAGGCGAACCGCACCTACGACCCGTCGAACTACGACATCCCGGCGTTCCTGCGCTACAGCGAACCCGACCGCTGAGGTCCGCCCCGATGAGCCCCGGTCTCGGTCGCGTGCAGCGTCGTGGGTGACCGGCACGAGCGCGCCGTCTACCAAGGACGCGTCGTCGAGCTCGTGGTGCTCGAGGACCGGTGGGAGGTCGTTCGGCACGCGCCGGCGGTCGCCGTGCTGGCGCGCGACGATCGCGGCCGCGTGCTCGGGGTCGTGCAGCGCCGCCCAGCCGTGGACGCGCGCACCTGGGAGCTCCCGGCCGGCTTGATCGATCCCGGCGAGACCGCGCAGGCGGCGGCGGCGCGCGAGCTGGCCGAGGAGGCCAACCTCTCCGGCACCCTCACGCCGCTCGCGGCGGCCTACGTCAGCCCGGGGTTCACCGACGAGCTCGTCCACCTGTTCGAAGCGCGCGACCTGCGCCCCGCTGCGGGCTCGCTGGACGACGGGGAGGATCTCGAGGTCGAGTGGCGCGCGCCCCAGGACGTATGGGACGCGGCGGCGCGCGGGGCGCTGGCGACCAGCATGGTCACGCTCCTCGGGATCCGCCACGCGCTCGCCGCCGACGCGGACGAGCCCCCTCCATGACCGACGCTGCGATGGGCGCTGCGGACGCCACGGCTCCTGCCGTCCCGCTGCGGCGTTCGCTCTCCGAGGTGGCGGCGCGGCGCGCCGTGCTGGCGCTCGGCAACTTCGACGGCGTCCACCTCGGCCACCGGGCGCTCCTCGGCCTGGCCGGGGCGCGGGCCCGGACGTTCGGCGCGTCCCTCGTGGTCGTCTCGTTCTTCCCACCGGCCAAGGTGCTGTTCGGCGACGCCCGCTACCTCACGAGCGAGGCCGAGAAGCACGCCCTGCTCAGCGCGGCCGGCGCGGACGAGGTGGCCATCGTGCCGTTCACGCGCGCCTTCGCCGCGACCCCGCCGACGGCCTTCGTCGCGGACCTGGCCGCGCTGGCGCCGAAGTTGATCGTGGTCGGGGAGGACTTCCGCTTCGGCAGGGAGCGCAGCGGCGGCATCGACCTGCTCCGCGGCGCCGCCGACCACCTCGAGGTGGTGCCGCTCGAGCTCGTCGGCGAGGAGGTCGTGAAGTCGAGCGCCGTGCGCGTGGCGCTCGAGCTCGGCGACGTTGCGCGCGCGGCGCACTTGCTCGGGGCGCCGTACCGGGTGACCGGACCCGTCGCCCACGGCGACGAGCGCGGTCGCACGATCGGGTTCCCCACCCTCAACGTCGCCACCGACGCGCGCAAGGCGCTTCCCGTCGGCGTCTTCGCGGTGCGCGTCGACACCCCGCTGGGGACTTTCGACGGCATGGCCAACGTGGGGCCCCGGCCGACCTTCCCCGACGGCGCGCCGGCATTGGAGGCGCACCTGTTCGACGTCGACGTCGACCTGTACGATCACACGGTCACCGTGCACCTGCTCGCGCGCCTGCGCGCCCCGAAGCGTTTCGACGGGGTCGACGCGTTGCGCGCTCAGCTGGTGCGCGACGAGGCGGCGGCTCGGGCAGCCCTCGCGGCCGCACCCGACGCGTAGACTCGCTGCATGTTGATCTACGGACGCCACGCCGTCGCCGAAGCGCTGCGGGAGGGGCAGGTCGCTCGCCTGTTCCTCGCGCACGGGATCGAGCGCGCCGCGCGCGCCGAGTTCACGGCCGCCGCGCGCGCCGCCGAAGTCCCGCTCGACGAAGTGCCGCGGATCGAGCTCGACCAGGCGGTGCGCTCCACGCACCACCAGGGGGTCGTCGCCGAGGTCGCCGAGCTCGCTTTCGCCGAACCGGAGGCCCCCTTCGAGCTCGCGCGCGCCCGCTCCGAACGGCTCCTCCTCGTCTGCCTCGACCACGTCACCGACCCGCGCAACTACGGCGCCATCATCCGCAGCGCCGAAGCGCTCGGCGCGCACGGCGTGGTCAGCGAGGCGCGCCGCAGCGCCCCCCTCTCCCCCGTCGTGGCGAAGACCGCAGCCGGCGCCACCGCCCACCTTCCGCTGCTGCAGGTGACGAACCTTCCGCGCTACCTCGAAGAGCTCAAGGCGCGCGGCGTGTGGGTGTTCGGGAGCGCCGGGGACGGCGAGCGCGGGGTGCGCGAGGTCGACTGGGACCGCGACGTCGCGATCGTGATCGGCGCCGAGGGCGAGGGCATGCGCCGGCTCGTGCGCGCGCGGTGCGACGAGGTCGTGCGCCTGACGCTGCGCGGCCGCACCAACTCGCTCAACGCCGGGATCGCCGCAGCCCTGCTGGTGCACGAGATCGCCAGCGCGCGCGACGCACTCCAGGGCGCCGGTCCCGGCCGGCCCGACGACCGACGCGAAGGGGGAGCCGTCTGATGGACCCGCACGAAGCGCTCGAGACGCGCCACCTGCTCGACCTCGCGTACGTCGCCGACCCGCGCTTGGCGCCGGTCGCCGACGGCGATCGCCCCACCCAGGCGGTCGCCACCCTCACGACGGTGGTCCCGGGCGAGGGCGACGCGCCCCCGCGCTACCGCACCCGGCTGCACCGATTCGACCTCTCCGCGGCAGCGGCCGCGCTCGCCACGGGCGCGGAAGCGCCGGCGCCGACGGGTGGGCGTCCGTTCACGAACGGCGAGCGCGACACCGCTCCGCGCTGGTCGCCCGACAGCGCGCGGGTCGCGTTCCTGCGCGCCGCACTCGAACCATCAGGCGGGTTCGGCCCCGCGCAGCTCGCGGTCATCGACGTGGACGGCGGCGAGGCGCAGACCCTGACGGATTGGAAGACGCCCGTCCTCGACCACGCCTGGCTCGACGCCCGCACCCTGATGGCGGTCACCCGCGGCGACCGCGTGGACGAAGACGCCAAGCGCGGCCTCGGGCGGCGCGTCGACCGCCGCCGGCATCGCATGGACGGCGCCGGCTTCGCCCCGGCCGGACCGGTCGACCTGGTGCGCGTGCCGCTCGACGGAGGGTCACCGCGGGTGGTGGCCACGCTCGATCACGAACCCGAGGACCTGTCGGTCGCCAACGTGGGCCGCACCGCCCATCTCGCCTGGTTCGCGCCCGCGGACGACGCCGAGCACGACGAGGCGCGCGCGCGCCTGTGGACGGCGACGTTGGGGCGCGGTCGGGCGTCGACCCCGAAGGACGTACTCGGCGCGGCGATCAGCGGCTGGTCGCCAGCGTGGTCGCCCGACGGGTCGCGCCTGGCGTTCCTGGCCGCGAACGACTTGTATGGCCTCGGCCGACCGACCTGCGCCTGGGTGGTGGAGGCCGCTGGCGGCGACCCCCAACGCGTGAGCGACGCCGACGTGGAGGCGAGCCCATCGGCCGGCGGCGACGCGCGATACGGCGCGTACCCCGCGACCCCGGCCTGGACCGCTGCCGGCGACGGGCTCGTCCTGATCGCCAACCGCGCCGGCCGGTCCGGACTGGAGCGCGTCGCGCTCGCCGGCGCTGGCGGTGCCGCGGAGCGCACCGCCGGCGACTTCGTCACCACTTCGTTCGACGGCGACGAGCACTGGACGCTGGCGGTGGTCGAGACCCCCACCGCGCCCGGCGAGCTGGTCCTCGTCGGACCCGACGGCGCTTCGGCGCGGCTCTCCGCCGCCAACGACGCCTGGGTCGGGCGCCACGAGCCGCGGCCCATCCTTGCGCGCACGGTCGCGCGCCCCGACGGTGGCGAGGTGGCCTACGGCGTCCTCGCGCCCAAGCGCCCGCGCCGCGACCGCGCGGTCGTGGTCCAGGTCCACGGCGGGCCGCACACGAACGATGGGTGGGGCTTCCGCTTCGAGTTCCAGCGGCTCGCGGCGGCCGGGTACGCGGTCGTCTGGCTCAACCCGCGCGGCAGCTCGTCGTACGGCGAGGCGCACGCGACGGCGATGCTGCGTCGCTACGGCACGATCGACGCGGACGACGTCCTGGCCGTAGTCGACGACGTCCTGGCGCACCACGCGCGCCGCGACGCTCCCGTGCACCTGACCGGCGGCTCGTACGGCGGCTTCATGACCAACTGGCTCGTCGGTCACACCGATCGATTCCGATCGGCGGTGACGCAACGCAGCATCTGCAACTGGGTCTCGTTCTTCGGGACCGCCGACATCGGTCCCTTCTTCACCGAGGGCGAGGTTGGCGACGCCCCGTGGCGCGACCTTGAGGCGCTGTGGCGCCAGAGCCCGCTCGCGCACGTCGAGCAGGTGGTCACGGCCACGCTCGTGCTGCACTCGGAGAACGATCATCGCTGCCCGATCGAGCAGGCCGAGCAGTGGTTCGGCGCACTCAAGCGGCTCGGCCGCGCCGAGACGCGGTTCGTGCGCTTCCCGGACGAGGGGCACGAGCTCTCGCGGAGCGGCCGGCCCGACCGCCGCATGCAGCGGATCGACCTGATCCTCGACTGGTTCCAGACCCACGCCTGACGCAGCACGCGAACCGGTTTCCCGCCAAGATGTGGTACGCTGGCGCGTTGGGTCGCTCGACCGGCATCGACGCATGGTCTTTGGATTCGGTCTGGTGCCCACGCATCTCAAGCGGCGCGCTGCGCGCCACCACGAAAGCAGGTCTCTGATGCTCTCCCCCGAGAAGAAGAAAGCGGTCGTCGAGAAGTACGGTCGCGACGGCCAGGACACCGGTTCCACGAACGTCCAGGTCGCGCTGCTCACCGCCCGCATCACGGAGCTCTCCGGCCATCTGCAAGAGAACAAGAAGGACCACCACGGTCGCCGCGGTCTGCTCACGATGGTGGGCAAGCGCAAGCGGCTGCTGACCTATCTGGAACGCACCGACTACGAGGGGTACAAGGCGCTCATCGCCGACCTCGGCCTGCGGCGCTGACCGTGCCGACCCGGTCCGCGAATCCCTCGCCGACCGGCCGTACGTATCGATCGTGGTTCGGGCCCGGAGCCGTCGCACGCGCGACAGCCTCCGGCCCGGCCTCGTTGCATCCCCACCGCGCCGCCCACGGCGCCCCCGAGGAGAAGGCGTGAACATCCCCCACGGCCATCGCTACACCACCCAACTGGGCGGTCGTGAGCTGACCATCGAGACCGGCAAGTACGCCAAACAGGTCTCGGGCAGCGTCACGGTCCGCATGGGCGACACCCTGGTGCTCGTCACCGCCCACATGTCCGACGACAAGAGCCCGATGAGCTTCCTGCCGCTGACCGTCGAGTACGAAGAGCGGCACTACGCCGTCGGCAAGATCCCCGGCTCGTTCCTCCGTCGCGAGGGGCGACCCGCCAACCAGGCGACGCTGAACGCGCGCATCATCGACCGCCAGATCCGGCCGCTGTTCCC
>JAGXHO010000002.1 GCA_024636105.1 Trueperaceae bacterium
CTTCCGCGCTCAGGACGACGTGTGGCTGGCCACCGACGAGCCGGCCGCCGACCCCGCCGCGGCCGTGGTGGTCGGGTGACGCCGGTCGTGGGATCGCCGCCCGCTTCGGCTGCACCAACCGCCGGCATGCTCGAGTGGACGTTCCCGGAGCCGCGGCCCGCCACCGCACCGCCGGAGGCGCGCGGCCTGGAGCGCGACGCGGTGGCGCTGCTCGTGTCGAACGATGCCGGCCACCACCACGCCACGTTCCTCGACCTCGCCGCGTTCCTCGAGCCCGACGACCTGCTGGTGGTCAACGACAGCGCCACGCTGCCCGCGCGCCTGCCGCTGCGCACGGGTGCCGGCGAGGGGGTGCTGCATTTGGCGACGCGCTTCGCGCCGGGCCTGTGGTTGGCGGAGCCGCGCTGGAGCCCGGAGCGGCCGGGCCCGCTGCCGCTGGCCCCCGGCGACCGCGCCCTGGTCGCCGGGGAGGAGGCCCATATGGTGGCCCCCTACCCCGGGCTGCCGCGGCTGTGGTTCGTCCGCCTCGACGGCGACGCGGCGATGGCGCGCGCCGGCGCGCCGATCCGCTACGCGCACGTCGGCCGCGATCAGCCGCTGCAGCGGTACCAGACCGTCTTCGCCCGCGTCCCCGGCAGCGCCGAGATGCCCTCGGCCGGGCGCCCGTTCAGCCGGCGGGCGCTCGAGCGGCTCCGGAAGGCCGGCATTCACACCGCGCCCATCACCCTGCACACGGGCGTGTCGAGCCTGGAGCACGACGGCGGTCCGCTGGCGCACGACGCGCTGCCGCCCGAGCCCTTCCGGGTGCCGCAGACTACGGCCGACGCGGTGAACCGCGCCCGCGCGCTGGGCCGGCGCGTCGTCGCGATCGGCACGAGCGTGGTGCGGGCGCTGGAGAGCGCCTACGCCCACGGCCGCGTGCACGCAAGCGGCGGCTTCACCCGCCGCGTGCTCCATCCGGGCCGCCGGCCCGCCGTGGTCGACGGCCTGTTGACCGGGTTCCACGAACCTCGATCGACGCACCTGGCGCTGCTGACGGCGCTGGCCGGAGATGCCATGATCCGCGACGCCTACGACGCCGCGGCGCGCGGCCCCTACCTGTGGCACGAGTTCGGCGACGTCCACCTGCTCCTGCCGCCTCGCGAGCGAGCCGCGACGCACCCGCGGTAGGCTGAACGCCGCATGGACGACGCCGCGACCGTCCTGCGCGAGCGGCTGGAGCAGCTCGCGACGATGAACGCGATCGGCGAGGTCCTCAACCAGGAGGCCTCGTTCGCGGTCGCCGCCGACCGCGCCCTGTCGCGGTTGGTCGAGCTGCTGGGGCTCCAGGCAGGCTGGCTGTTCGTGACGGGCGTCGCGCGCGGCGAGGCCAAGGCGGGCGCGCTGACGGTCGCCGCCTGCCACGGCCTGCCCGCGGCGCTGGCCACCGACGACGGTGCGCCGCTGCGCGAGGGCGGCTGCGACTGCCAGTGGCTCTTCCGCCAGGGCCGGCTCGACGCCGGCGTCAACATCGTCCACTGCAGCCGCCTGCAGGCGGCCGATGGCGACCGGGCGGGCCTCGAGGTCCACGCCAGCATCCCGCTGCTCGGACGCGGCGGCCCGGTCGGCATCATGAACCTGGCCGCCCCGGGCCGCGAGCGCTTCGACGAGGCCACGCTCGCCTTCCTCACCGCCGTCGGCCGGCAGCTGGGCACCGCCTTCGAGCGCTCGCGCCTCCTCGACGAGCGGACCCGTGAGGCGCGCTACACCGCGGCGCTCGAGGAGCGCCAGCGGCTTGCGGTCGAGATGCACGATTCGGTCGCCCAGGTCCTGTTCGCCGCCGAGCTGTCGCTGCAGAGCGCGCTCGCCGACGAGGCGCAAGGTCCCGCCCGCATCGCGGCCGCGGCGGGTCTGGTCGGCGACGCGCTCGAACGACTCCGTGCGCTGGTCGAGGTGCTGCGCCCCGTCGACCCGGGCGCGCCGCTCGACACGCTGCTGCGGCGACTGGCCGAGCGACTCGGGAACGCGCTCGAGGTCTCGGTCGAGCTGCCGGCGGAGGCTCTTGCCCTCGACGCCGCCCTCGACGCCGCCGCGACGGTCGCCCTGTACCGGGTGGCGCAGGAAGCGACCCACAACGTGCTCAAGCACGCATCGGCGCACCACATGTGGCTGCGGATCGACGTCGAACCGGGCGCGGTGGTGCTGAGCGTGAGCGACGACGGCGTTGGCCCACCCGACGACGCCGCCCTTGCCAGCTCGGGCGGCCTCGGCCTCCCCAGCCTGCGCCACCGCCTCGAGCAGGTGGGCGGCCGCTTGACGCTCTCGGCGCGACCCGCCGGCGGCACGACCCTGGAAGCGAGCGTGCCGTGGCGCGCGTGATGATCGTCGACGACCACCCGATCGTCCGCGACGGCCTCAAGACCTACCTGTCGCTGCAAGGCGACCTCGACGTCGTGGGCGAAGCGGCCGACGCCGACGAAGCGCTCGCCGTCGCCCGCGCCACGCAACCCGACCTCGTCCTGCTCGACCTGCGCCTCGCGTCGGGCAGCGCCCTCGCGCTCATCCCGGAACTGCGCGCGCTACGCCCGCCACCGCGCGTCGTCCTTCTGAGCAGCTACCTCGAAGCCGGCGTCGTCGACGAAGCCCTGCGCCTCGGCGCCAACGGCTACCTGCTCAAGCACGTCGGCCCCGGCACCCTGGTCGATGGGCTGCGCGCCGCCCTGCGCGGCGAGGTGGTGCTCGACCCCGCCGCCGTGGAGCTCCTGGGCCAGACGACGGCCTCGCCGCTCGCCACGCTCAGCGACCGCGAGCGCGAGGTCCTCGCCTGCATCGTCGACGGCATGACCAACAAGCAGGCCGCGCAGGCGCTCGGGATCAGCGAGAAGACGGTGAAGACGCACGTGAGTCATCTGCTGGCGAAGTTGGGGGTCCGGGATCGGACGCAGGCGGCGGTGATGGGGGTGGGGGGCCAGCGGCAGGACGGTGAGAAGGCCTCCTAGGGACTCTCGGCCACCGCCTCCGGCTCAGGGATCTCGAACTCGGCGTCCGCGGCTTCCGACCAAGACTCGTGATCAGCGTCTCGCACGTCGACGACCACGACGTGACGGCCCGGCACCTCGACACGTACGCCCCGTAGGTCCACGTTGTATCGAAGGCGCCTCTGACCCGCGATACGGCCAGATGGCCACCGTTGCGGATCGCAGAGGCACGATGGATCGCGGCTGCAGCGCAGCCTCCAAGATCCCTCGAGACGCTTAAACGGCCTCTGCGGGCGCCTCACGTTGCTCCTCGAGGACCGCCTCTCTCGCGACTCCCGCCGCGAGCATGCTGACAACCAACGCATTCAGCGACACACCTTCGCGTCGTGCCGCCACCACGAGTTGGGCGTGCAGGCTCTTGGGAAGCCGTGCGACGAACTTCCCACTCGGGAGGCCCACCGGCGCTGGCGGCGCGACCGCAGCCGGCAACGGCCAACCCTCCTCCTCGTGCACGGCGATGGCACCCTCCAGCACGACATCGAGTTCCGCGAGCGCGTCCGCAGCCGTCTCACCGAATGCGGACACGTGCGGGAACTCCGTACACAGCGCGATGTACTCTCCGCCTTCTGGCTCGAAGTAGACGTGTCGGCTGAAGTCGGGCAGTCGGGGGTGCTTCATCTGATTCAGCTCTCCTCGGACCAAAGGGCGAGATCGTCGTAGATCCTGAGCGCTTGCCGGACCTGGTACGGCTTGGCCTTGCCGTCCTTACCTGGTTGGAAGTTCATCGTGCCTACGAAGCCCTTGCGCTTGAAGATGTGGTGCGAACTGCTCGTTCGGGCGAGGAGAGGCAACCGTCGATGCCCTGGCGCGCTTCCCGTGACCACCGCCGCAGCCGGTGTACTTCCCCCTTATCGGCCCCAGTCCGAAGCGGCTTCGGCTCTGCGAACTCCCGCGCTAACCGATTCAGATCCGCGGCGCCCAATCCCCCGCCCCACCCTCGAGCAAGTCGAACAGCGGCCACACCGCGCAGTAATCGTCCCCAGGACCGAACTCGGCGCGCCCGGTTCGCACGAGCGACCCGTCGGCCGCGCGCCGCAGCGCCGACACCCCCGGCAGCGAGCGGCCGTCCTCGGTCGCGAACCCTAGCGCGAGCGCCACCGCGCGGCTCGGATCGGACGCCATCACGAACGGCCACCCGCGGGCCGCCGCGAACGCGCGCTGCACGGCCGGCGGGTCCGGCGTCAGCAACGCGACCGCCGACCGCCGCGTCAGGTGCGGGAGCAGGCCGACGAAGCCATCGGCCCACAGCGTGCAGTACGCGCACGTGGTCCCCATGTTGTGCACCAGCAGCAGGTCGTCGTGCGCACCGAACAGGTCCGACAGCCGGCGCGCGCCCTCGTGCGTCCCGACCTCGTGGTCGACGATCGGCTCCGGTCCGCGGCGTCGCCGCGCCGCCGACCGCTCGGCCTTGAGCGCCTCGATCCGCCGCTCGAGGTCTTCGATCTCGGTGTCCAAGCTTGGATCCGCTCCGTAGCGGTCCGGTCCACGTTGCCCTTCCATGTCGTCCTCCTTCGGATCGGCGTGTCCGCCGCCTCGCCGCGCCGCTCAGCGTCCGGCGACCGTCACTCCGATGCCTGCGCCTCGACGTGCCGCGCGAACCGGTCGAGGATCGCCTGCCAGCCGGTGCGCTGCATCTCGACGGAGTTCGCGTCCTCGGCGTCGAAGGTCTCGCGGACTCGGACCGCGCCGCCTTCGGGCAGGAACTCAACGACCACCTCGCGCCCGTCGGCCATCGCGTAGGCGATCCGCTGGTGCGCGACCACCTCGGTGTAGGTCCCCTCGAAGTCGAAGCCCTCGCCGCCGTCCTTGGCCTCCATGCGCGAGGTGAAGCTGCCGCCGACGCGAAGGTCGACGCTCGCCTTGGTCGTGTGCCAATCGTCGGAGGCGGCGTTCCAGCGCACGATGTCGTCCGGCGTGGTCCAGGCGGTCCAGACCGCCTTGAGCGGGGCCCGGACCGTGGTCTCGATCGTGATCTTCATCGCGGGGTCGCTTCGGCGAAGCGCTCGGCGCGCTTGAAGTAGTGGTAGGTGTTCATCCAGCTGCCGCAGTAGGTCCAGCCCTGGTGCTCGAGCTGGGTGCGCTGGCGCGGCGTGCCCAGTTCGGTCGCGCGCTCGTAGGCCCAGGGCGTCCGCATGCCGGGATCTTCCGGGCGCCGGAAGTGGAGCACCAGCGGGCCGAAGCCGGTCATCTCCCAGCCCTCGCGGCCCATCTCGTCGCGCACGCCGACCTCGTCGAACGCCGTCGCCATCCGGTGCTGGTACTGCCAGGTCGCGTTCAGGAACGCCATCTTCTCCTCCACGTCCGCGGCGAAGACCTCCTCCACCGCGAGCTCGAACAACCAGGCGAGGCGGATCGTCCTCGAGGACCGCGGGGCCCATCGGCCGCGCCGCCTCAGCGCCGTCGGCCTTCAGGCGACGGGCAGGGGCGGTCCGAGCAACTCCATCCCGTGCGCCCGCCACAGCGCCGGATCTTGCGGCGGCATCGCGTCGTGCGCCGTCACCGCACGGAAGAACGCCTCCATCTCTCCCGCCGGCGTGAACGCGATCAGGATCCGGCCCCGCCCGTCGCCGACGTGCGCCCACACGTGCGGCACGCCCCGCGGCGCCAGGACCGAGTCCCCGGGCCCGAGGCGATGGCGATCGTCCCCGATCTCGAGGACGAACATCCCCTCGACCGCGTAGAACCACTCGTCCTGGCCAGGATGGAGGTGCCGCGCCGGACCGCCCTTCGCATGGAAGGTGTTCTCGAGCACGAGCAGTCCAGGGCTCTCCGGGCCGACCACTTTGAACTGAATGGTGCTGACGCCCAGACCGCGCTCCTCTCGGAACCGATCGGCACCTGCGGGCACGAGTGCAGCGATCGAACCGTCGCGGTGCGACGCGTCTTCAGGGAGATCCGGCATGTCGTCTCCTCCTTCGCGAACCCGGCGGGCGCTTCGGATCGCTCCACGTTAGCGGCGCCGGAACGCGCAGGGGCGGCGTCCGTCACGCCGCTGCGGACGGTGCGCTGGCCCCTCGTCGCGCCGCGACGCCCGCGTTACCGTTCCTCCATGCGCACCGTCGCGACCGCCCTGCTCCTGCTCGTGCTCACTGCCTGCGTCCCCGTCGTCGACGGCGTCGGCGCCGACGCCGTGATCCCCGGCGCCCGCGTGGCTTCGGCCCCGTTCGGCGCCTTCACCACCGGCTACGAGGTGCTCGGCGACGGGCCACCGGTCGTGATGGTGCACGGCATCGGCGGCGGCTCGAGCGTGTTCCAGTACCGCCGCAACGCCCCCGTGGTCGCGGACGCCGGTTACCGCGTCTACGCGCTCGACCTGCTCGGCTTCGGGCGCTCCTCGCGCCCCGAGCAGCGCACCACCCAGGACGACCTGGTGGCGCAGGTGACCTCGTTCCTCGAGGACGTGGTGGGCGAGCCGGCCGTGCTCGTCGCGAACGGCCTATCGGGAGCGCACGCGATCCGCATCGCCTCCGAGCGCCCCGACCTGGTCGCCGGCCTCGCGCTCATCGCGCCGACGGGCTACCGCAGCCTCAACCGCCCGCAGGACGCCGCGCGCGAGCGCACCTACGACGTCTTCGCCAACCCGGTCGTGAGCGAGGTCTTCACCGGGCTGCTGGTCGACGAGGGCGCGCAGCGCTTCTTCCTGCTCGACGCTTACGCCGACCGCGACAGCCTCACCGACGAGGTGCTCGCCTCCTACGACCAGAACCGGCGGTCGGAAGGCGCGCGCTGGATCGTCTTCTCGTTCGTCAGCGGGAGCCTGGACCAGGACGTGAGCGAGCTCTGGCCCACCACCCGCC
>JAGXHO010000156.1 GCA_024636105.1 Trueperaceae bacterium
GAAGGCGAGCAGGTGGGCGAACTGGGTGCCGTGGGAGTACCCGAGGAGCACGACGCGCGTGTCCGTCAGCGGCCCGAGGACGCCGTCCTGGACGGCGTCGAGGAGGTCGACCTGGACGGATCGATACCCTCGGCCCCGCTGTGGGTCGTCCTCGACGTGGGCGCGGTACGTCCAGGCCTCCACGCGGAGCCCTGCGTCGGTCCAGGCGGCGACCACGGCCGGGACCAGGAGCTCGGCGAGCGCATCGCGGTTCTCCTCTGGGGGCGTGCACGTCGAGAGCGCGCAGCGGCCGGAGAAGGCGATCAGCACGACTCGCGGGGCCTCCCCCACCACGTCTCCCGTGACCTCCCCCGTCGCCTCGGTCGCGCTCGACCGATCCACGGGGGCTCGCCAACCATCGGGCGGTGCGTAGCGGCCGATCGGCGGTGCCGCGCCTGCCCATGACGCCAGCACGGCGAGCCCGAACCACGCGCCCAGCGCGACGATCACGGCGCGGCGCCGCAGCCGGCGGCCACGCCTCCGCGTTCGCCCGACGGACTCGAGGATGGTCATCACCGACACGAAGCGTACCGGAGTCGGCGCGGACGCGTCCGCCAGATGCGCTCCTAACAGATGCGCTCCGAGGCACCGCGCATGTACGGATGCGCGCTCCAGGTGAGCTTCCTGCCCTACGCTCGGGTGTCGCGAACGCAACCGGCGCTTGCGGCGGTCGCGAAACGACGGACGGTCCCATCGATCCCGTCCGGACGGCCAGCACCATCGCCGTCCGCAATCCTCCCACGCTTCGCCCCTTGGCCCATCCTCGGGGCGATGCCTTTGCTGCTCCATGTACCCCACCCACTTTGCCTTTGTCACCACCGTGTCATGGCCGCTCGGGTACAGTCGCACGCATCTCGACAGCGCACGACCCCGGAGGCGTTCATGACCCACGTCGTTCAGGTCCGTTGAGTCCGCTCGTCCTGGCCCTCGGCGATCCCCGAGCGGCGGACTCCGCGCTCGTCGGACCCAAGGCCGCCCACCTCAGCGCGCTCGCCGGCTCCCACCCGGTGCCCCCGGGCTTCTGCCTGACAGCGGAGGCGTACCGCCGGGCGGAACGCGATGGCCGAATCGACGGCGACCTGCACCACTCGATCGCCGAGGCGTACGCGCTTCTCATGCACGACGGCGCCGCCCCCGTGGCGGTTCGCTCCTCCGCGCTCGACGAAGACGGCCCCACAGCGTCGTTCGCCGGCCAGCACGAGACCGTGCTGAACGTCGTCGGCTTCGACGCCGTCCTCGCCGCCGTGGATCGCACGTGGCGCTCGCTCCGCTCCGAAGCGGCGCTCGCGTACCGCCGTGCGCACGGCCTGCCCGAGACAGGCCTCGCGCTGGCGGTGCTGGTCCAGCGCATGGTGCGGGCGGACGCGTCGGGCGTCGCGTTCAGCGTCGACCCGGTGTCCGGGCGAGACGACCACGTCGTGGTCAACGCCTCCTGGGGTTTGGGCGAGAGCATGGTGAACGGCACCGTGACGCCCGACACGTGGCACATGGACAAGGCGACGCTCGCCATCGTCGACGAGCGCATCGCCGAGAAGGAACGGATGTCGGTCACCGTCGAGGGCGCCGCCCGCGAGGTTGCGGTCCCCGGTTTCATGCGCACCCGTCCCTCGCTCGAACCGTCACAGCTCAACGAGGTCGCCGCGCTCGCCCGCGACCTCGAAGGGAGGCAGGGCTGGCCGGTCGACGTCGAGTGGGCGTTCCAGGATGGGCGCCTCCATCTGCTCCAGTGCCGCCCCGTCACCCATCAGGCCACCACGGCCGAACCCGAGGCTGCGGCCGCCGACCTGCCCGACCCGTGGGTCGAGCCCGACGACGCCGGGCGCTTCTGGGAGCGCGACCGCGTCCACTTCACGGCGTCGATCACCGTGCTCGACGCCGCGTTCATCAAGTTCGTGTGCGACCACGGCCTCAACTACGGCATGGACCGATACGGCCTACCGTACCGATCCCACGCACGCCGTTTCTGGACGCACCACTACGCCCACGACGAGAAGCTCGAAACGACCGACGAGAAGCGCTCCGAAGCGGCCTTCACCGCCGCGCTCGACGACCTCGACGCGCTCTGGCGCGAGCGCTGGCGCCCCCAGATCGACGAAGCCCGCGCCTTCTGGGGCGCCTTCGACCTCGAGTCCGCGTCGCTGGCAGCGCTCGTCGCGCACCTCGACGCGACCATGGAGTGGTTGCTGCGTCTGTGGAAGCTCCACTTCGAGATCGTCATCCCGTTGGGGCGCGCCAAGGGCGCCTTCGCCACGCTCCACGACGAGCTCTTCGAGCCGGACACACCGCTTCGCGCCCACGAGCTCCTGCAGGGTATCGACACGCTGACGACGTCGGTCGGCCGCCGGCAATGGGCGCTCGGGGCCGTCGTCGCCGCGGTACCGAGCGCGCGCGCCATCTTCGAGACGCGTCCCGCCTCGGACGTGCTCTCGGCGCTCGCCCACGAGCCTGAAGCGCGGCCGGTCCTGGACGCGCTCACCGAGTTCCTCGCCGAGTACGGTCACCGAACGACCATGGTCACCTTGAGCGGCCCCACCTTGGCGGAGGACCCGACCCCCGTCGTGCGGATGCTCCAAGACGCGCTCGCCCGACCCGACGTCGACCTCGTCGCAAGCCACGCTGAGCTGTCGGCCGAGCGCGAACGACGCCTCGCCGAGGTCCGTGCGGCGCTCCGCGGGTACCCGGAACCCGTGCGCAGCGAGTTCGAACGGCTGCTCGCCACCGCGGAGGCCGCCACCCGGCTCGGCGAGGACCACAACTACCTCATCGACTTCACCAGCACGGCGGCCGTCCGCTACGTCTTCCTCGAGTTCGGTCGGCGCCTCGCGGCCGCCGGCGTCCTGGAGATGCCGGAGGACGTCGTCCACCTCGACCCGGACGAGATCCGCGCTACCGCGGTCGCCCTCCCCCGCCTCGATCGCCGGCCGCTGGTCGCCGAACGGCGCGCCGAGTTGGCGCGCTACGCGCAGATCGATCCGCCCGATACTTTGGGTACGCGCCCCGACGCGGATCCGGCGGCTTCCTGGGGCGACGGCGCCGCGCGAAGGGTGACGCTCCCCAGGAACCGCATCCTGACCGGTACTGCGGGTTCAGCGGGGATCGCGCGGGGGCCTGCGCGCGTGCTGCACTCGCTCGCCGACGCCGCTCGGCTCCAACCCGGCGAGGTCCTCGTGACCCCGACGACCTCCCAGCCGTGGATGCCGCTCTTCGCCACGGCGATCGCGCTCGTGACCGACACGGGCGGCATCCTCAGCCACACGGCGGTCGTCGCCCGCGAGTTCCGGCTGCCGGCCGTCGTCGGGGTGCGCGACGCGACCCGCATGCTGCGCGACGGGATGCTCCTGGAGGTCGACGGGGCGCGCGGGCTCGTGCGGGTCGTCGACGAGGGGTGACCGCCGACCGGACGCCGGACCGACTCGTCGTCGCGGCCGCGATCGCCGCCGGCGTGTTGGCGCCGCTCAACTCGACGATGATCGTCGTGGCACTGCCGACCGTGCTCGCCGAGCTCGATGCGTCGCTCACGTGGGGGAGCTGGATCGTCATCTCGTACCTGGTGGCGATGGCGGCGGTGCAGCCGCTCGGCGGCAGTTTGGGCGACCGCTACGGGCGGCGCCGGATGATGCTGCTCGGCCTCGGTGGCTTCACCGTGGCCACCGTCGTCGCTGCCTTCGCCCCGAGCATCGAGGTGCTCGTGATCGCGCGGACGCTCCAGGCGATTACCGGGGCGAGCGCGATCCCGAACGGGACCGCCTTCGTGCGCACGCAGCTGCCGGTGGTCAGCCAAGGACGCGCCCTCGGACTGATCGGCGCGGGCATCGGCCTGGCGGCGGCGCTCGGTCCGCCGCTCGGTGGCGTGGTGACCGACGCGTTGGGGTGGCGCTGGATCTTCGCCGTCAACCTGCTCGTGCTGGTGCCGGGCCTCGTCTGGACGGCTCGCTTGCCGCGCCACGCCGTGCGGCCGACGCGCGGGCGCTTCGACGTGCTGGGGGCCGCCCTCGTGCTCGTGACCCTCGTCGCGGCGACGCTCGCCGGAACGCTTTGGCGGGTGCCCGGTATGCCGTGGGCAGGGATCGCGGCGCTCACTGGCGCGGCGATCGGAGGCGCCGCTTGGCTTCGGCGGCACGTGGCCCGCGTCCCCGCACCCATCCTCGAGTTGACGCTGTTCGCACGCCCGGGATTCCTGGCGGCGGGCGCCTCCATCCTGTGCAGCAACCTGACGATGTATACGATCCTGCTCGCCATACCCGTGTTCCTGACGGAGCTCGTCGCCTGGAACCCGCGCGACGTCGGGCTGCTGCTCGCGGGCATGTCGGTGCCCATGATGGCGTTCGGCCCGGTCGGCGGCGCCCTGTCGGACCGGTACGGGCGCCGCGCCCCGGCGCTGATCGGCACCTCGCTCGCCGCGCTGGGCGCGCTTCCGCTGGCGTTCGTGGCGGCGTCCTGGGCGTGGCCTACCTACCTCGCCGCTCTGGTCGTCGTCGGCGCGGGTATCGGCCTCGCGTCCGCACCGGTCCATGCCGCGGCGCTCGAGGCCGCCGAGGCCGGGGCAGTCGGCCAGGCCGCGGGCCTCTTCTCGACGATGCGCTACCTCGGCAGCATCCTCGGTACGGCCGGCATGGCGGCCGTCCTCGGCACCGCGCCGGACGTCGACGCCTTCCGGTGGCTGTTCGGGGCGCTGGTCGTCGCGGCCCTCGGCGCCGCCGCGGCCTCGTCCCGCCTTCCGCGTCGGTCGGCGGGTGCGTGAAGCGACGGCACGGTCGCCGCGTCAATCGCTCGGCAGGAAGACCCACACCTCGGGGCGGCCGAGGTTGCAGTGCACCGCGCGTCCAAGGAAACCGGCGCTCGCCCAGGACGTGTACAGCGCCACGCGAGCGGCGTGCCAAGCGGACCCTCTCGACACCGGCGGCGGGTCGGCCGAGGCGAGCAGCGCCGTTCGCCGACGCAGTCCCGGGATCGGGTGGAAGATCGTCTCCACCCGCGCCGAGCGCTCGGGTTCGTCGTCCTGGTCGCGGTCGAGGCACTCGAGCGCGGCCCCGAGGCGCGTTGGGTCCACGCCCTGCGCTTGCGCAGCCAGGTCCGCGTCCAGCACCGCGCGGCGCGACGGCGTCGGCAGCACGAGGAGCCCGACGAACGACCACAGCGTGCCGAGCAGCGCCCACCGCACGACGTCGGACGGCGCTGTGGGAGCCCCCCACACGGCGAGCACGAGCAGCAGCGGCAGCGCGTTCCAGGCGAGCGCCAGGAGCACTCCTCGGTCCCGGGCGCCGGAGCGCCCGATCCAGGCTCTGCGGAC
>JAGXHO010000157.1 GCA_024636105.1 Trueperaceae bacterium
GCGCGCCCAGCGCGACCTCGCGGCCGCCCGCCTCGCCACGCTGGTCCCGAACGGCGCCCCGCTGGCGCCCTTCGCGCTCGACCCGGTGGTCGGGGTCCCGCCGGACCTAGTGCGCGCCGCCCTCGACGTCGCCCTTGCCGAGGTGGGGGTGCGCAACGCCGAACGCGGCCTGCTCCCGACGGTCGAGGCCGGCTACACCTGGCTGCAAGACGACGGCGCGTCGTTCACCCTCTCGCTCGAGAGCCGGAGCTGGCAGCCGGCCGTCACCTACCAGACGGCGGGGGCCGGTGGGGGCGGCAACGCCTTCGCCGGCGCGATCCCGAGCACGGCCCAAGCGACGGTGCGCGGGGCGCTGAACGTCGGCGTCGCCTGGACGATCTCCCCGCAGAACGCGCTCGAGGCGGAGGCGGTGCGCCGCCAGCTCGACGCCGCGGTCGCCGGCCTCGAGTCGGCCCACGACCGGGCCCGGCTCGGCCAGCGCGCCCTCGAGACGACGATCGCCACCGCGGCCGACCGCGAAGAGCTCGCCGGCCTCGACCTCGCGCTCCGCACCCTCGAGCGCGACGCCGCCGACGCCCGCTTCGCCGCCGGCGCCATCGGCGAACTCGAACGTCTGCAAGCCCACCTCGGCTGGCGCCGCGCCGCCTTCGCGCTCGCCGCCGCCCGAGTCGAGGCGTTGAACGCCGTGCTCGACACGTACCTCACCTACGCCCTACCCCCTTCGGAGGTCCTCCCGTGACGCCCGCCCCTCGCCGTCGCCCGCACCGCGCGCCGGCTCCGCTCGTCCTGATCGCGATCGCCCTCGCCACGGCCGTCGCGTCCGCCCAGACCGACCCCGTCGCGCTCGACCTCGACGCGGTGCTCGCCGCCCGCGAGGGCCGGGTGGCGGTCGTCACGGCGGCGCTCGACGTCGCCGAAGCCGAGCGCACGCGCACCCGGAGCGACGCCGATCCGCTCGCCCTGAGGCTCGAACGGACCCAGGCCCGCCAGGGGGTCGAACTCGCCGGCGCCGAGCTCGCCATGGCGCGCGCGGACACCGCCGTCGAGCTGGTGGGCGCCTGGACGCGCGTCCGCGAGACGATGGCGCAGCTCGCCCTCGCCGAAGGGGCGCGCGACCTGACCGCCCGCGCCCTCGACGTAGCGCGGCTGCGCTTCGAGCGCGGCAGCGCGACCCAGCTCGACGTCGCCGAGGCCGCGACCGACCTCGCCGACAGCGAGGCGAGCGTCGCCGCGGCCCGCGACGGCCTCGCGCTCGCGCGCGCCGACCTCGTCGGGGTCGTAGGGCGCGACGCCACGGTCGACGCCGCGCCGATCGACCGTGCCCGGCTCGACCGACCGCTGCCCGACGACGCCACCCTCGACGCCGCCGTCGCCGGCCTCCCTTCGTACCTGCAGGTCGCCCACGGCGCCGAGCTCGCCGCGATCGCCGTGGATCTGCTCGACCCGAGCTTCGCGGCCCAGGCGCAGATCGACCAGGCCCGCACCCAGCTCGCGCAAGCAGAAGCCGGCCTGGGCGAGGTCGCCCGCGGCTTGGGGTTGCGCGCGCGAGCGCTGCGAAACGCGGTCGCGAGCGCGGCCGACCGCGACCGCATCGCCCGCGAAGCGCTCGGCCAAGCGGAGGAGCGCCTGGCGATCGAGGAGCGGCGGCTCGAGGCCGGGCTCGTCGCCGACCTCGCGGTCGCGCAGGTGCGCCTGAGCGTCGACCAAGCGCGGCTGGCGGTCCTCCAGACGGAGCACGGCCTGCTGCGCGCCTGGCTCGAGCTCGAGGCCGGCACGCTGCTCGACCTGGGGGTCGGTCGTGGCTTCTGACGCCCGCGAAGCGCGCGGCGCCGGCGCCCTAGGTCGCGGAGCCCTAGGTCGCGGCGCCCTGCTCCTCGCCATCGCCTCGATCGCGCTCCTCGCGGCCTGCGGTGGCGGTGGCGAGGGTCCCGTGGAGGCCGGCGCCACGACGACCGCGGCCGCGCCCGAGACCGCCCGCGCGGTCCGCGCGTCCCCGGTCCTGCGCGACGCGATCGTCGCGACCCGCAGCGCCTCCGTCACCATCCGCCCCTCGCAGGAGAGCCGCGTCGCTTCGGGTGCCTCCGGGCGCGTCCTGGAGGTCGTGGCGCGCGAAGGCACGCGCGTGGCGACCGGCGACGCGCTCGTCCGGCTCGACGACACGGGGGCCCGAGCCAACCTCGACGCCGCCGAGCTCGCGGTCGCGCAGGCACGCATCAACCTCGATCGCGCCCGGCGCTCGACCGACGGCGCGGTGGCGCAAGCCGCCGCTGGCGCGCGCACCGCAGCGCAGGCGCTTGCGAACGTCGACCGGCAGCTGGCCGAGCTCGAGGCGCTCCTCGGCCTCGGGGCGGTCGCGGCGTCGGACGTCGACGCCCTGCGCGCCCAGCGCTCGCAAGCGGAGGGCGCCGACCTGCAGGCCCGCGATGCGGTCGAACGCGCCGGCCGCGCCGAGTCCGAGGACCTCGCGCTCCTCGAGCTGCAGCTCTCCCAAGCGGAGCTCCAGCGGCGCACCGCCCGCGAAGGGCTCGACGAGACCGTCGTGCGGGCGCCGTTCGACGGCGAGGTGGCGCAGACCTTCGTCGAGACCGGCGAGTTCGTGGGCGCCGGCAGCCCGGTGGTGCGGCTGCTGGGCGTCGGCCCGCAGGACGCCTCCTTCACGGTCGCCCCCGAGGAGGCGGCCGCGGTCGAGGCCCTCGGCGTGGTCGACATCCTCACCGGCTCGGGCACCGTGCGCGCGACGATCACGCGCCTCGAGCGGCTCGCCGAGCAGGCGCGGCTCGTGACGGTGCTCGCGCAGATCGACCCCAACGCGCCGCGGTTGCCGTCCGGCACGCTCGCCGAGGTGCGCTACACGGTGCCGCTCGGCGCCGGGCTGCTCGTCCCCTCGGGCGCGCTCGCCGCCGACGCCGGGCGCAGCTACGTGTACGCCGTCGTGGACGAGCCCGACGGCGCGGTCGCCCGCCGCCTGGAGGTGCGCGTCGTGGCCGAGGCTGCGAACGTGGCCGTCGTCGAGTCGGTGGTGGACGGCGCCCTCGCCAAGGGCGCGCTCGTGATCGCCCCGCGGCCGCTCGACGTGCGCGACGGCACCCCCGTGCGCGTGATCGGCGAGTAGAGCGTGATCAAGCTCGTCGCCTTCTTCGTCGAGCGCTGGGTGTTCGCGCTCGCCATCTTCCTGGCCGTGGCGTTCTTCGGCCTCTCGGCGGGCACCCGCATCGGCGTCGACCTGCTGCCGGAGTTCGAGTTCCCCATCGTCGCCGTGAACGTCAGCTATCCCGGCGCGGGCGCGGCCGAGACCGCGCAGCAGCTCGCCGAGCCCATCGAGGACGCGGTCGCCCGGCTGGCCGGCGTCACCGACGTCAGCTCCTTCAGCGGCGAGGGCTTCTCGTTCGTCATCGTGCAGTTCGTCTTCGGCACCTCGCTCGACCAGGCCGCCATCGACGTCAAGCAGGCCACCGACGCGATCGCTTCCTCGCTGCCCGAGGACGCCGGCGACCCCAGGATCCAGAAGTTCGACCCGAACGACCAGCCGATCATGAACCTGGCGCTCGTCGCCCCGGGCGTTGACCTGCTCGAGGTCGAGCGCGTCGCCCGCGATCGGGTGGAGGCTCGGCTGCAGTCGACCGACGGCATCGCCGCGATCACCACGCTCGGTCCGGTCACGCGCGAGATCCAGGTGCTGCTCGACCCGGCCCGGCTGCGTGCCCTGGGGCTCACGCCGAGCCAGGTGGCCGGTGCGCTCCGCGCGGGCGCGGCCACGGTGCCGGCGGGCGCGATCGAGGTGGGTGGCGAGCGGATCCTGCTCTCCGTGCGGCGAACGCCGGCCGACGCCGGGGACGTCGCGACCACCTTCATCGACAGCGCTCGCGGGCTCACCGCCGTCGACGTCGCGACGGTCCGCGACACGATCGCCGACGCCGAGCGCTTCGTGCGCCTCGACGGCGAGCCGGCCGTGCTCATGGAGGTGCGCAAGGCGTCGGGCGCGAACTCGGTGAGCGCCGCGCGCGGCCTCAAGGCGGCGATGGCCGACCTCGACCTGCCCGACGGCTACGAGCTGCGCATCGTCGGCGACACGACCGTCTTCATCGAGAACTCCGTGTTCGACACGGTCAACGAGACGCTGCTCGCGGTCGCCGCGGTCGCGCTCATCGTGCTGCTGTTCGTCGGCCGATTGGGGTCGACCTTCTCGGTGGTGCTCGCCATCCCGATCACGATCACCGGCGCGGTGCTCATCTTCGGCTTGCTGGGCTTCACCTTCAACACGGTCACGCTGCTCGCGATCACGGTCGCGGTGGGGCTGGTGGTGGACGACTCGATCGTCATCGCGGAGAACGTCGAGCGCTACCGAGCGATGGGGGCGAACCTCAAGGAGGCGGTGTTCAAGGGGGCCGGCGAGGTCGCCGTGGCGGTGCTCACCGCCACCCTGTCGCTGCTCGCGGTGTTCGTGCCGATCGCCTTCCTGCCGGGCGTCATCGGCCAGTTCTTCAGCCAGTTCGGGCTCTCGCTCGCGGCGACCATCTTCGTCTCGTACCTCGAGGCGATGTTCTTCCTCACCGTCCGGCTCGCGTACCTGCCCAACCCGCTCCCCCCCACCTGGCGGGCCATCGGACCGGCGCTGGGCGCGCTGCGCCCCGACGCGCGGTGGACGGTGCGGCAATGGGCGCGCGCGCGCACCTACCTCGGGGCCGGCGCCCTGGCCGTCGTGGCCGGAGCCGCGGTGGCCCAGGGCTGGACGTCCGCGGCGGTCCTCGCGTGGCCGGCGACCGTTCCGGTGGGCGCCGCGGTGGCGGGGGTCCTCGTCGTGGCGCTCGCCGCGCTGCTGCCGCCGGTGCTTGGTGCGCTGCGCTACGCGGGCCGGCTGGCCGGGGTGCTGGTGGGTGCGGCGCTGCGGGCCGGGCACGAGGCGACCGACGCGGGCGTGACGTGGCTGCGCGAGCGCTACGCGGGGGCGCTCGGCTGGGTGCTCGACCGCGCCACGGGCACGCTCGTCGTCGCCGCCCTGCTGGTGGCGAGCCTCGGCGTGGTGTTCCCCCGGATCAGCTTCAACTTCGTCTCGCCCGTCGACGCCGGCCAGGTGGCCGTGCGCCTCGAGCTGCCGCCGGGCACCCCGCTCGACCGCACCGACGCGGTCGCGGCGCTCGCCGAAGCGGTCGTCCGCGCGCACCCCGACGTCGCCACGACCCTCACCAACGTCGGCAGTGGCGGCGCCTTCGGCAACGCCAGCGCCGTGAACGCGAACCTGCAGCTCGAGATCGCGCGCGACCGCGGCGCCTCGTCCTTCGCCGTAGCCGACGAACTGCGGCCCTTGGTGGAGGCGGCCGTGGCCGCGTACCCCGAGGCCCGCGTCACCGTCGGCGCCGACGACGGCGGCGCCGTGCCGGTCGCCACCGGCCTCGAGCTCACCCTGATCGGTGCCGACCGCGCGCTGCTCGAGCAGCGCGACCAGCTGGCTCGCGACGTGATGGCGACCAGCCCGTGGCTGCGCGACGTCCGTTCGAGCCTCGAGGGGAGCGTCGTCGAGCGGGTCTTCGAGGTCAACCCGGCGGCCCTCTCGGGCACGGGCCTCACGGTCGCGGAGGTGGCCGGCACCCTGCGCGCGTACAACGTCGGCGTCAGCGCGGGCAACGTCCGCGACGGCGGCGACGAGACGCCGATCGTGGTGAAGGTCGACCCGCGGGCGGTGGCCGACGAGCAGACGCTGCTGTCGCTCCCGGTGTTCGCGCCCGCGCTGCGGTCGTTCCTGCCGCTGTCGGCGCTCGGCGCCTTCGAGCTGCGGGCCGCGCCGGTGTCGGTCGACCGCGCCGCCCAGGCCTACGTCGCGAACCTGTCGGCGGAGATCGTCGAGGGTTCGCCGGGGCAGTTCCAGGTGCGCTCCCAGATCGAGGAGGCGTTCGCGACCGCCGGCGTCACCGATCGCGACGTGCAGGTCACGGCCGGCATCGGCCCCGACCTGCTCGGCGACCTGGTCTTCTACGGCCCGATCGCCTTCGCGCTGGCGCTGCTGCTCAACTACCTGGTGATCGCCAGCCAGTTCAACAACCTCAAGTACCCGCTGTACTTGCTGTTGACCGTGCCGCTGGCGCTGGTCGGCGCCATCTGGCTGTTCTTCCTGACCGGCAGCTCGCTCGACGTGATCAGCGTGCTGGGCGTGGTGATCCTGATCGGCTTGGTGACCAAGAACGCCATCCTGCTCCTCGACGTCGTCATGACCCAGGTGCAGGAGGGGGAGGCGCTGCGCGACGCGCTCGTGCGCGCGGGCCGCCTGCGGCTCAGGCCGATCCTGATGACCGCGCTCACGGTGGTCATCATCTCGGTCCCGCTGCTGCTCGGCTTCGGAGAAGGCAACGAGTTCCGGCGCCCGCTGGGCCTGGTGATCTTGGGTGGGGTGGTGTCGTCGACGTTCCTGACGCTGTTCGTGGTGCCGGCGGCGTTCTACCGCTTCGAGCGCAAGCGCTTCGACGCCCGCGGCGCGGAGGCTTCCGCGGCGGCGCCGGCGATGACCGTGGCCGTCTCGACACCCAAAGATTAGCCTAATCGATTTCGGGCCGGGCTGTCGATGAAGTGGGCACCACTTCGAGCGACGCCCCGGCCCTACGATTGCAGACGAAAGGAGGTCCGTGATCGATTCAAACGAAGATCACCGCCTTTCAGACGACGTCCGCGGCCACTAGAGGCTCACCGGGTACGCACCCTGAGTACAGGGTTCCCACCGAGCATGAATAGGCACGCGGACTTCGTCATGTCGGACCGCGGCACCGCCGCCGACCGACCGAGGGCCGGACCTCCGCCGCACCATCCATGAGAAGCGCGCCGCACCTTCGGGTGCGGCGCGCTCTTCGGTCGAACCCGACTAGCGAACCAGCAGCGGCGCGATCGTCAGCGCCACGATCGCCATCACGTTGATCAGGATGTTCATCGAGGGGCCGGACGTGTCCTTGAACGGGTCGCCCACGGTGTCGCCGACGACGGTCGCGGCGTGCACCGGCGAGCCCTTGCCGCCGTGGTTGCCCTTCTCGACGAACTTCTTGGCGTTGTCCCAGGCGCCGCCCGAGTTCGCCATCATCAGCGCGAGGAGCACGCCCGAGAGCAGCGCGCCGCCGAGCATGCCGCCCAGCGCCTCGGCGCCCAGCCCGAAGCCGACGGCGACCGGCGAGCCGATCGCGATCGCGGCCGGGAGGATCATCTTGCGCAGCGCCGCCTGGGTGGCGATGTCGACGCAGCGGGCGGTGTCGGGCTTGCCGGTGCCCTCGAGCAGACCGGGGATCTCGCGGAACTGCCGGCGGATCTCGTTGATCATCTCGAACGCCGCGTCGCCCACGGCGCTCATCGTGATCGACGCGACGAGGAACGGGATCGCGCCGCCGATGAGGATGCCCATCAGCACCTGAGGGTCGGAGAGGCTGAGCGCGAAGTCGGGGATGTTGACGTGGAGCGTTTCGATGTAGGCGGCGATGATCGTCAGCGCCGCGAGCGCCGCGGCGCCGATCGCGAACCCCTTGCCGATCGCCGCGGTGGTGTTGCCGAGCTCGTCGAGCGAGTCGGTGATCTCGCGCACTTCCTTGCCCAGGCCGCCCATCTCGGCGATGCCGCCGGCGTTGTCGGCCACCGGGCCGTAGGCGTCGATCGCCATCGTGATGCCGACGGTGGCGAGCATGCCCACCGCCGCGATCCCCACGCCGTAGAGGCCGGCGAGCAGGCTCGCGACCAGGATGATGGCCGCGATCGTGAAGACGGGGATGACCACCGATTGCAGCCCGATCGCGAGGCCGGCGATCATCACGGTCGCCGTGCCGGTCTCGCCGGCCTTGGCGATGCGCCGGACCGGCGCGCCGGCCGTGTAGTACTCGGTCACCAGGCCGATGATGATGCCGCCCACCGAACCGGCGACGACCGACCACCAGATGCCGTTCGCGACGTCGAGCACGTTGACGACCGCGTACGAGGCCGCCATGAAGAGCAGCGCGGAACCCAGCGTGCCGATGCGCAGCGCCATCGCCGGTTGCCGGTCGGAGAACATCTTGACGAGCCCGATGCCCGCGAGCGAACAGAGCAGGCCGATCGAGGCGAGCGCGAGCGGCAGGAACATGAGGTCCTGCTGCGATCCGAGCGTGGCCAGCACGCTCGCGCCCATCGTCGAGGCGATCGCGATGGTGGCGATCTGCGCCCCGGTGTACGACTCGAAGATGTCGGAGCCCATGCCGGCGACGTCGCCCACGTTGTCGCCCACGTTGTCGGCGATGACGCC
>JAGXHO010000158.1 GCA_024636105.1 Trueperaceae bacterium
GGAGCATCGCGTAGCGCTCGGCGCTGATGCCCGGCTCCTCCGGCGGTTGCGAGAAGTCGAGCCCCAGGCCAACGCGCTCGATGCCAACTACGTCGGCCACGGCGAACAGGTGGTCGACCACCGCGTCGAGCGGCGGCGCCGCGGTCCCTGGCTGGAGGAAGGCCGGGTGCGCGTTGATGCCGACGAAGCCGTCGCGCGCCGCGACGGCGCGGAGCTGCTCGTCCGACACGGTGCGCGGGTGGTCGTAGACCGATTTGGCGCCGGTGTGCGTGATCGCCACCGGGGCGCTGGAGGCGTCGATCGCCTCGAGCGCCGTCCGCACCCCGCAGTGCGAAAGATCGACCAGCATGCCGACCCGGTTCATCTCGGCCACCAGCCGGCGCCCGAAAGCGCTCAAGCCGGCGTCGCGCGGCTCCATGCATCCGTCGCCGGCCAGCTCGGCCTGGTTGTAGGCGAGGATCGCCGCCCGGACCCCGAGTCGGTGGAACAGTTCGACGGCGTCAAGGTCGTCGCCGAACGGGCTGCTGTTCTGGAAGGCGAGCACCACGCCGAGTCGGCCACTCTGGTGGGCGTCCCGCAGGTCGGCGACCGACGTCGCCGGGAGCACCTCGGGGTGGTCGCGCGCGTCGCGGTACCAGGCGCCGATGCGGCGCACCGTGCTGGTGAGGTCGTCGTCGGTGAGCGCCATGGTGGCGAAGCCGGCGCTGACGCCCCCCGCGAGCCAGGTGCGGGCGTGGCGCAGGTCACGCAGGATGGGGCAACAGAGGTCGACCACGGGGTGGTCGCGGTGGAGGTCACGGGCGCGGGTCGAGGGGTTGGGCATCGGACTCCTAAGGGCTCGTGCGGGCGCGCGGATCGAGCGCGTCGCGCAACCCGTCACCGATGAAGTTGACGGCGAGCACGACCGCCATGAGGCAAACGCCGGCGGGCACCCACATCCACGGCATCGACTCGAGGACGCTGAGCGACTGCGCGGCGGTGAGGATGTTGCCCCAACTGGGCTGCGGAGCCTGCACGCCCATCCCCAGGAAGCTGAGGCTCGCCTCCAGGAGCACCGCGCGGGCGACGCCGAAGGTGGCCGCGATCACCACGGTGGGCAGCACGTTCGGGAGGATGTGGCCGACGAGCACCCGCAGGTCGCCGGCGCCGAGCGCGTGGGTCGCCTCGACGTACGGCTGCGTTCGCAGCGACAGCACCTGCGCCCGCACGATCCGGGCGATGCGCGGCCATCCGAGCAGGCCGACGACCAGCACCAAGTTGCCGATCCCGGGTCCGGTGATCGCCACCGCGGCCACCACGACCACGAAGAGCGGGAACGACAGCAGCACGTCGGCCAGACGCATCGCCCAGACGTCGAGCGCACCGCGCCAGAAGCCGGCCGCGGCGCCGACCGCCAGGCCCAGCGCCACCTGCACGGCCACCGCGCCGAAGCCGACGAGGAGCGAGGCACGGGCGCCGAAGATCAAGCGGCTGGCCAGGTCGCGACCGAGGGCGTCGGTGCCCAACAGGTTCGTCGCCGACGGCGCGGATCGCGGTCGGCCGATGCCGATCTGCAACGGGTCGTGCGGCGCCAGGTACGGCGCGAACAGGGCCGCCAACGTGACCAGCACCAGCACCACCACCCCGGCGACGGCGAGGCGGTGGGCCAGGAAGCGCCGCAGCGCGCGCCGCTCGCCGCTCACGGGGGCGACCTCACGAAACGCTCCGCACCCGTGGGTCGGCGACGGCGTACAGCAGGTCGGCCACCAGGTTGGCGATCAGCACGGCGACCCCGGCGACCAACGTCACCGCCAGGATCACCGGGTAGTCGCGCTGAAGCACGGCCTCGATCGTCAGCGTGCCCAGGCCGGGCCACTGGAACACCGTCTCGGTGACGATGGCGCCGCCCAAGAGCGCCGGGATCGCCAGCGCGACGACCGTGATGACCGGCAGGAGGGCGTTGCGCAGCGCGTGCCGGTAGCGCACCCGGCCCGGCGGCGCGCCCTTGCCACGCGCCGTGCGCACGAAATCGAGGTCCAGCACCTCCAGCATCGAACCGCGCGTGTAGCGCAGGACCTCGGCCAGCAGCGGCAGCGCCATCACCGTCGCCGGCAGCACCAGGTACCGCACGGCTTCGAGGACGCCACCGCCCCCACCCAGGCGCCCGAGGCCCCCGGTGGGCAGCACGCCCAACTTGAGCGAGAAGACGTAGATGAGCGCCAGCCCAAGGAAGAAGGGCGGCGTGGCGACCGCCAGGAACGCCAGGATGGTGACCGCTTGGTCCACCCAGGTGCCGCGGCGCACGGCGGCCGCGACGCCGCCCAACACGCCCAGCAGCACGGCGACGACGACCGCGGTCAGCGCCAGGCGACCGGTGGCCGCCAAACGCTGGGCGACGTCGCGAGCGACCGGCCGGCCGGTCGCGAACGAACGACCGAGGTCGCCCTGAACCAGCCGCCCTACCCAGCGCACGTACTGCACGGGTAGGGCGGCGTCCAAACCGAGGTCGCGGCGGCGGGCGTCGATGGTGGCCTGGTCGATCGCGGTGTCGCCGGACGCCAGCAGCGTGGCGATCGGGTCGCCCGGCGCGCTCGCGATCAGCAGGAACGCGAACGCGGTGACGCCGAACAGCAGCGGTACCGCCGCCAGCAGCCTGCGCGCGACGAAGGCCAACAAGCGTTCAGTCCCCGGTGGCGGTCCAGGTGTGCATGTTCCAGTAGAGGTTGCGGCCCAGTCCGAGCCCGTTGCCGGGGTCGACGCCGACCAAGCGGTCGCTGACGCCGTAGATCTCCGGGTCGATGTAGAGCGAGACGCGCGGCAGCTGCTCGGTGACGATGCGCTGGAACTCGGCGTAGATGGGGGCGCGGTCTTCGGGGAGCGGCGTCGCGCGGCCAAGCTCGAGCAGCTCGTCGACGCGCTCGTTGCGGAAGCGCATGTAGTTGACGCCGTTCGGCGGGGTGGTGGTGGAGGTGAACTGGCTGGCGATGTAGTCCGGGTCGCCGACGATGGCGTTGCCCAGCAGCAGCAGATCGAAGTTGCCCTCGCGCGCGTCCGCGGTCAGGGTGGCGAAGTCGGAGATGAGCAGCTCGACCTGGATGCCGACCGCCGCGAGCGCCTGCTGTATGATCGGCGCCGCGTTCTCGCGCGGGCGGTTGCCCGTCGGGTAGCGCAGTACGAGGGTGGTGGCGCGATCCCAACCGGCTTCGGCGAGCAGCGCCCGGGCGCGATCGGGGTCGTAAGGGTGGAGGACCAGGTCGTCCGAGAGCGCCCACTCGGGGGCGGCGACGGGTGAGTCGGCGAGCGCACCGGCGCCCCCGAGGATGATCGAGAGGAGCAACTCGCGGTCGATGGCGTGCGCGATCGCCTGGCGGACGCGCAGGTCGGCGAGCGCCGGGCGGTCGAGGTTGAGGTTGATCGCCTGGACGATCGACGTGGGGAACGAGTAGATGGTCACGCCGTCCATGCGCGCCGCGAGCTCGACCTCGGTCGGGGGCACGGGCGCGAAGTCGACCTCGCCGCGCTGGAGCTGCACGAGCAGGCTGTCGGCGTTGCCGATGCGCTGGAACAGCTTGTCGAAGCCCGGGCGGCCCAGGTGGGCGTCGTCGAAGGCATCGAACTCGAGGTACTGGCCCGACTCGTAGCGCACGAAGCGCCAGGGGCCGCTGCCGACGGGCGCCTGGAAGAACGGGTGCTCGGCGAGCTCGGCCGGGGGCACGTCGCCCAGCAGGTGGGCGGGCATGATCGCCGTCTGCACGCTCAGGTGGCTCATCAGCGGCGCCAGCGAAGCGCTCAAGCGCAGCGCCACGGTGCGATCGTCGAGCGCCACCACGCCGGGCAGCTCGTCGCTGGTGCCGTCGCGGTACGCGTTCGCGCCCTCGAGGTTCGTGAAGCGGCTCGCCCAGATGGTGTTCGCGACGGGCGAGAGGATCGTGCGGAAGGTGAAGACCACGTCGGCGGCCGTCACCGGCGTGCCGTCGTGCCAGGTGGCGTCGGGATCGAGGTGGAACACGTACTCGAGGCCGTCGGCGCTCACGGTCCAGGACTCGGCGAGGTCGGGCGACGGAGCGCCGGTGCCGTCGAGGCGCACCAGACCGCTGTACATCATGTCCATCGCGATCCACGACGGCGAGTCGTTGCTGACCCACGGGCTGAAGGTGCGCGGGCTGCTGAGCACGCCGTACACGAGCGTGCTGGGTTGGGCGAACGCCCAGGTCGCCAGGGCGACGACGAGGACGAGGGCGGAGCGAGCGAAACGGTTCATGCAGGACCTCCTTGGAGCGGGTGCGGCGATGCGGCGGTTGCGGGCATCGTGATGTGGAAACCGTGGACGAAAACGGCGCGGTCAGCGAGGAGCGGGACGCGTCCGCGTGCGTGGACGATCCTGGTGCGGCGCAGGGCCGGGGTGTCCGGCTCGCGATCCAGGCGCGTGGCCTCGTCGTCGTTGAGCGCGTGGGGTTCGACGAACACGTCGACCGACTCGAGTTCGACACCGTACCTCGCGCGTAGGACGTAATAGAGCGACTGGTTGGGGCCGCTCGCCTCGAGGTCGTCGTCGGTGAGGTCCGGGACGACGCGCGCGCGCACGAAGGTGCTGGCGTGGTTCTGCGGGGCGCCGTCGACGAACGTGACGCGACGGACTTCATGGCACAGCTCGTCGGCGTCAAGGCGAAGACCGTCTGCGACGAACGCTGGTAGTTGAACGTGGCGGCGCATGGGTTCGAAGGCGGTGCGCACGTCGCGCCCCTCTTCGAGGAGGGCGAGCACGAAGGAGTCGAGCCAGCGGAAGGTCTCGGCGTACGGCGCCTCCGCGACGCGGGTGCCGCGCGCCGGCCGGCGGTCGACCAGGCCATCGTTCTGAAGCCGTCCGAGCGCCTGGCGCACCGTGCTACGGCTGACACCGAGGCGGCGCACGAGCTCCTCTTCGGTGGGCAATGGCGTGCCTGGGTCCGGTCGCGTCTCGGCGAGGTACGCGCGGATGGCGCGCTCGAGCTGGTGGTAGAGGGGGACCGGGCTCGAGCGGTCGAGCGCGATGCGGTCGAGCACGGGATCACCTCCTCTGGCTGCGCGCTCTGAGTGCGCGCGACGCCCTGCGACGTCCGTTCATCCGATTGTTCGGACATTACGGCAGACGGAGGGGCGAGGTCAACGCGGGCGGAGGAATCCGGAACCGGCTGGACCTGGCCCCGGTCGACCCGACGCGCTGCGGCCCCGCATCGCCGTTGTCAGCCCCGGCTACGCCTGGGGGGGCGGGGTGGGCAGGCGCGGGCATGAGGCAGGGAACGAGGGCGGCGTCGCCCGATCCCAAAGGAGCGACGCCGATGCGACACGCATCGCGTCCAAATCGGTCATACTGCTCCCATGAACGCACCCGCCTTCACGGCGGTCGTCATGGCCGGCGGCCAGGGGCAGCGCTTCTGGCCACTTTCCACCGCCGACCGGCCCAAGCAGTTCCTCGACCTCGAACGCACCGGACGCACCCTGCTGCAAGCGACCGTCGACCGGCTACTCCCGCTCACCGGCGGCTACGAGCACCTCTACGTGGCCACCGCCGCCCGCTACGTGGGCCTGGTGCGCGAGCAACTTCCGGACCTCCCCGGGCGCAACGTCCTCGTCGAACCGACCCCCCGCGACAGCGCCCCCGCCGTCGCCCTCGCGAGCCTCGCCGTCCACGAGCGCACCGGCGGCACCACCCTAGGCTTCTTCAGCAGCGATCACCGCATCGGCGACGTCCCCGCCTTCCAAGAGGCCGTCCGCAAGGCGATCGCCCTGGCCGACGGCGAGCGCGGCCTCGTCACCCTCGGCATCGCGCCCACCCACCCCGCCACCGCGTACGGGTACATCCAGCGCGGCGCTGCGGTCGGCACCGGCCACCGCGTCGCGCGCTTCGTCGAGAAACCCAACGCCCCCACCGCCCAACGCTACGTCGACGCCGGCGACTACCTCTGGAACGCCGGCATCTTCGTTTGGCGCAGCGACGTCATCCTCGAAGAACTCGACCGCCACGCCCCCGACCTCATGCGGCCCCTGCGCGCAGCGGTCAAGGACGGCCGCGTCAAGGACGTCTTCCCCACCCTCCCCAAGACCAGCATCGACTTCGCCCTCATGGAACACACCGACCGCGCCTACGTCATCCCCGTCGCCTGCGACTGGGACGACATCGGCGATTGGGTCGCCCTGGAACGGCTGCTCGGCCAGGACGGCGACACCAACACCGTGGTCGGCACGCACGTCGGGCACGAGACCAGCGGCAACATCATCTACACCGACGGGCCCGACGACGTGATCGTCACCGTGGGCGTTGACGACCTCGTGGTCGTCAAGCGCGGGGACACGGTGCTGCTGGTCGCGAAGGACCGGGTCGCCGATCTGAAGAAGTTGCTGACGGACGAAAAGTTGACGAACGGAAGCATCGCCACGCTGGATGAGGCATGATGACCCCATGAAACGTGCCCTGATCACCGGCATCACCGGCCAAGACGGCAGCTACCTGGCCGAACA
>JAGXHO010000018.1 GCA_024636105.1 Trueperaceae bacterium
GAGTGGAGCTCCTTCACGAGCACCTTGAACGATTCGGGGATGGTGGGTTCCAGCACGTCGTCCCCCTTGACGATCGCTTCGTAGGCGGCGTTGCGCCCATCGATGTCGTCGGACTTGATCGTGAGCATCTCTTGCAGCGTGTACGCGGCGCCGTGGGCCTGCAACGCCCAACACTCCATCTCGCCGAGGCGCTGGCCACCGAACTGCGCTTTGCCGCCCAGCGGCTGCTGGGTGATGAGCGAGTAGGGGCCGGTGGAGCGCGCGTGCATCTTGTCTTCGACCATGTGGTAGAGCTTCATCACGTACATCACGCCCACGACGATCGGGGCGTCGACCGCCTCACCGGTGCGGCCGTCGAAGAGCACGGCCTTGCCGGCGCGCGCGAGCGCCACGAGCGCCTCGTCGAACGGCAGGTCGTCGGCGATGATGCCGAGCTTCGCGGCCCGACGGACCACGTTGAGCTCGCGCTTGTCCGGTCCGAAGCCGGCCTCGTTGCGCCGACCGTTCTCGAGCCGGGCGCTCTCCTCGAGCAGCTCCTTGATCTGCTCCTCGCGGGCGCCATCGAACACCGGCGTCACGAACGAGATGCCGTGGCGGTAGGCGGCCAACCCGAGGTGGGTCTCGAGGATCTGCCCGAGGTTCATGCGCGACGGGACGCCGAGCGGGTTGAACACGAGGTCGACCGGGGTGCCGTCCTCTAGATAGGGCATGTCTTCGGGCGGGAGGATCTTCGCGACGACGCCCTTGTTGCCGTGGCGGTTGGCGAGCTTGTCGCCTTCGACCAGCCGGCGCTTCTGGGCGATGTAGACGCGCACCATCTCCTGGACGCCAGGGCGCAGCTCGACGCCCGGATCGCCGCGGCGGAACCGCACCGTGCGCAGCACCACGCCGCCGTCGCCGGGGGGCACGCGCATCGAGGTGTCCTTGACCTCGCGCGCCTTCTCGCCGAAGATCGAGCGCAACAGGCGCTCCTCCGGCGTCGGATCCTTCTCCCCCTTGAAGGAGGTGTGGCCGACGAGGATGTCGCCCTGCTTGACCTCGGCTCCGATGCGCACCACGCCGTCCTCGTCGAGGTCGCGGAGCGCGGCTTCGGAGAGCCCGGGAATGTCGCGGGTGATCTTCTCCGGTCCGAGCTTGGTGTCGCGCGCTTCCTTCTCGAACTTCTCGATGTGGATCGACGTATAGGCGTCGTTCCGCACGAGCCGCTCCGAGAGGACGATCGCGTCTTCGAAGTTGTAGCCGTCGAACGGCATCACCGCGATCAGGATGTTCTGGCCGAGCGCCAGGCGCCCGTTCTGGGACGCCGGACCATCGGCCAAGACGTCGCTCTCCGCGACGCGTTGACCGAGCCGCACGATGGGGCGGTGATCGAGGTTCGTGTTCTGGTTCGACCGCTGGAACCTCGTGAGCGGGACGTCGTGCTCGATGCCCTTGGCGTCGGTCAGGACGATGCGGCGGGCGTCGACGAAGGTCACCTCGCCGTCGACGGGCGCTAGGAGCACGGTGCCAGAGTCGCGCGAGACGCGCTCTTCGACCCCGGTCCCCACGTACGGGGCATCGGCGCGCAGCAGCGGCACCGCCTGCGACTGCATGTTCGAACCCATCAGCGCGCGGTTGGCGTCGTCGTGCTCGAGGAACGGGATGAGCGACGTCGGGACCGAGATGATCTGCTTGGGCGAGACGTCCATGAAGTCGACGCCGCTGGGCTGCACGAACACCGGGTCGCCGAGCTTGCGCGCCACGATCGAGTCGGTGGCGAAGCGGCCGTCCGCCTCGAGCGGGGTGTTCGCCTGCGCGATGATGTAGCGGTCCTCGACGTGGGCCGTCATGTAGACGACCTCGTCGGTGACCCGTTCGTCGACCACGCGCCGGTAGGGCGCCTCGATGAAGCCGAGGTCGTTGACGCGCGAGAAGCTCGCCAGCGAGGTGATCAGGCCGATGTTGGCGCCTTCCGGCGTCTCGATCGGGCAGATGCGCCCGTAGTGGGTGCGGTGCACGTCGCGGACGTCGAAACCGGCGCGCTCGCGGGTGAGTCCGCCCGGCCCGAGGGCCGAGATCCGACGCTTGTGGCGCAGTTCGGACAACGGGTTGACTTGGTCCTTGAACTGCGACAGCTGGCTGCGGCCGTAGAACTCGCGGAGCGCCGCCACGATCGGGCGGTTGTTCACGAGCTTCTGCGGCGTGGCGGCGTCCGGGTTGCCGAGCAGCATCCGCTCGCGCACGCCGCGCGCCATGCGGCCGAGGCCGACGCGGATCTGATCGGCGACGAGCTCCCCGACCGTGCGGATGCGGCGGTTGCCCAGGTGGTCGATGTCGTCCTCGGACACGCCCTCTTCGCCGGACTGGAGCTTGACCAGGTACTGCAGGGTCGGCACCAGCCCGTAATCGACGAAGCGGCCGTCGACGAACCCGAGGAGCGTCTTGTCCTCGACTTCGAGCCCGAGCTTGGCGTTCATCTTGAACCGGCCAGCGTCCCCGAGGTCGTAGCGCCGCGGGTCGGCCAGCAGGCTGTGGAGGTACGTGGTGGCCTTGTCGACCTTGGGCGGATCGCCCGGACGGAGCACCGTGAAGAGCCGCAGCAGCGCCTCGTCGGGCGTGATGCCGCTGGCTTCCTCCGCCGCGAAGGTCGGCTCGAGGAACGCCTCGTTGCCGGCGAACATCTCGCGGATGGTCTCGTCGCCGTAACCGAGCACGCGGAGGAGCAGGGTGAACGGGAACTTGCGCTTGTTCACCTTCATCCACAAGGCGTCGGAGTTGTCGAACTCGAGCTCGATCCACGGGCCGCGCTTCGGCATCGGGATGATGCTGGCGGTGTACTTGCGGCCGTTGGCGCCGGCCGCGCCCGTGAAGTAGACGCCCGGCGAGCGGTGGATCTGCGAGACGATGACGCGGTCGGCGCCGTTGACGACGAACGAACCGTCCACGGTCATCAGCGGCAGGTCGCCGAGGAAGACCTGATCTTCCTTGATCAGGCCGGTGTCCTTGTGGACGAGCTGGAGCTTGGCGAACAGCCCCGCGTGGAAGGTCAGGTCCTTCTCGCGGCACTCGTCCGGGTCGAACTCCGGCTCCTCGAGCGTGTACTCGAGGAAGTCGAGCACGAGCCCGGTCTGGCGCCCGCGCTCGGTCTCGTCGATCGGGAAGACCTCCTTGAAGGCGGCCTGGAGACCGGTGTTCTCGCGCAGGGCGGAGGGCACGTCGCGCTGCAGGAACGCGTCGTACGACGTGATCTGGATGTTCGTGAGGTTCGGCAGTTCGATGACCTCAGCGATCGTGCCGAAGCTACGGATCTCGCGCATCTTCACCCCTTACGAGGACTTGCGGACGGAAAGGTCGGACGTCGGCGGCTTGGTCCGCCCGCGGAGGGTGCCGGGGCGGGTCGAGGTGGTCGAGCGGCTTCGATAGCGATCGGAAGGGAAAATAGGCTTCCACTCGATGGTGGGTTCCCGCTGTGGGGACGAGGTTCGCTCTGCGGACGGCGGACCCTGCGTGGCCGTGTGGGGTGGCCGTGCGGGGTGCCCGCTCGATGCGACGCGAACGTCGCACCGAGCGGTGTGCTGCGGTCGGCACGGTCGCCGACCCGGGGTCCCTCTACCCGTGCATCCGGTGCGTGCGATGGGCTACTTGACCTCGATGACGGCGCCCGCGGCCTCGAGCTTCGCCTTGATCTCGGCAGCCTCGTCCTTCGTAGCGGCCTCCTTCACGACGCCGCCACCTTCGACCAGGTCCTTGGCTTCCTTGAGGCCGAGGCTGGTGATGGCGCGGACTTCCTTGATGACTTGGAGCTTCTTGTCGCCGGCCGACTTGATCGACACGGTGAACTCGGTCTGCTCTTCGGCGGCCTCGGCCGGGGCGGCGGCGCCCGCGCCCATCATCATGCCGGCCGGCATGGCGGCGGCGGCTTCGACGCCCCAGGTGTCCTTCAGGGCGTCCACGAGCTCGACGAGTTCGAGCACGGTCAGCTGCGAGAGCTGTTCCACGATTGCGGTCTTGTCAAAAGCCATCTCAGGCCTCCTTCTGCTTGGAAACGTAGTTGTCGATCACGGTCACCAGGTCTCGCTGGGGGGCGGACAGCACGCCGACGAGCTGGGTGAGCGGCGCTTGCAGCACGCCGATCAGCTCGGAGAGCAGCTGCTCGCGCGGCGGGAGCTTGGCGATCTTCGCCAGGGTCTCCGGGCCGACGATGCTGCCCTGGAGCCTGCCGCCCTTTGCGGCGGGCAGGTCCTTGGGGTGGTCCTTGGCGAAGTCGGTGAGCGCCTTGGCAGGTGCTACCGGATCCTCGCCGACGAGCACGATCGCGGTCGGACCCTGCAGGGTGGCTTCGAAGCCCTCGACGCCATGCTCTTTGAGCACGACGTTGACGAGGGTGTTCTTCGCCACCAGCAGGCGACCGCCGGCCGCGCGCACTTTGGCGCGCAGCGCGTGCAGGTCCCCGGCCGAGAGACCCTGATAGTCCACCAGGAAGAACGTCGACGCGTCCGCGAGGAGTTCGCGGAGCTGGGCGACGGACGCCTGGTTTCTCGGGTTGGCCATGGGTGCCTCGCTTGAATGAGTGGGAACGGAACCCGAGCCGAAGCTCGGACTGTGGCCGCGAAGCGTAGCGCGTGTCCTGACGGACACACCGCGCCTCGGCAGGATCTTTAAGCCTGGCAGGCCCCTGCGGTCTCCAACGCCAGAGGTGGGTAGCCTCCGCTACGCACCGGGATGCTGAACGTCAAACCGCCACCCGAACGCTCGGACCCATGGTCGAGCTCAGGTAGACGGTGCGTACGTACGTGCCCTTGGCCGCGTCCGGTTTGGCCACGTCGACCGCACGGCGCAGCGCTTCGAGGTTCTCGACGAGTTGCGCGGGCTCGAAGCTCGCCTTGCCGATCGGAGCGTGCACGACGCCGGTCTTGTCGGAGCGGAACTCGATCTGGCCGGCCTTGAGGGCGCGAATGATCGCACCGATGTCGATGCCGACCGTGCCCGACTTGGGGTTCGGCAGCATGCCGCGCGGGCCGAGGACGCGACCGAGCTTGGAGCCGACCGCCGCCATCATGTCGGGCGTGGCGACGACCGCGTCGAACTCGAGCCAGCCGCCCTGCACGCGCTCGATCAGCTCTTGGGCGCCGACCACGTCGGCGCCGGCGGCCTCGGCCTCGGTCGCCTTGTCGCCTTGTGCGAAGGCGAGCACGCGGATGGTGCGCCCGGTGCCGTGGGGCAGCGCGACGGTTCCGCGCACGTTCTGATCCGACTTCTTCGGATCGATGCCGAGGCGCACGTGGACCTCGATGGTCTCGTCGAACTTGGCGGTCGCCAGCTCCTTGACGAGCGCGGTGGCCTCGACGGCGGCGTAGGTGCGCTCGCGGTCGACCTTGCCTTCGACCGCGCGGTAGCGCTTGCCATGCTTAGGCATCGGTGGGCGCCCCTTCCACGACGACGCCCATCGAGCGAGCGGTGCCGGCGATGATGTGGGCGGCGGCGACCTCGTCGTTCGCGTTCAAGTCGCTCATCTTGACCTTGCCGATCTCGAGGCACTGGTCCCACGTGAGGGTGCCCACCTTGGTCTTGTTGGGTACGCCGGAGCCCTTGGGGATGCCGGCGGCCTTCTTGATCAGGTACGAGGCGGGCGACGTCTTCGTGATGAAGGTGAACGAGCGATCGGCGAAGATCGTGATCTCCACCGGCACGATCGCGCCCGCCTGCGAGGCGGTCGCCGCGTTGTACTCCTTCACGAAGCCCATGATGTTGGCACCGTATTGACCCAGGGCAGGGCCGACGGGCGGGGCGGGCGTGGCTGCGCCGGCGGGCAGCTGCAGCTTCACGATCCCTGCGACTTTCTTCGCCATACTTCCTCCTTAAGCTCCCCCGCTCGCGTGGCGGTACGGCGGGGTTCGAGCGCTTCCCTGCAACGCGCCGAGGGCGCGGAACGGGCGTGAGCGGACGCGCGGCCGGTGGGCAGAAGCGCGCTGAGGTCGGCCGGCGATCGCCGGCCGGGTCGAACGGTCAGGCCCGGACCACCTGCGCGAAGTCGAGCTCCACAGGGGTCTCACGGCCGAAGATGGAGACGAGCACCTTGAGCTTGCCGCGATCGGGGTTCACTTCGGACACGATGCCGGTGAAGTCCGCGAACGGACCCGAGGTGACTTGCACGGTGTCGCCGACGCCGAAGGTGATCTTGATCTTGGGGGTCTCGCGCGCGCCGGTGACGCCGAGGGTCCCGAGCATGCGGGCCTCCTCGTCCGCCGACAGCGGAACGGCGTGGTTCGACGTGCCCACGAACCCGGTCACGCCGGGCGTGTAGCGAACGACCTCCCAAGCCTCGTTCGGCTCGTCGACGCTCTCGCCGAGGTCCATCTGGACGAAGATGTACCCGGGGAACAAGCGCCGCCGGACGACTTCCTTCTTGCCGCCGCCGGCGTGCTCGACGGTCTCTTCGGACGGCACGACCACTTGATAGATCATGTCGGTCGCGCCCAGCGAGCGGGCTCGGTTGAGGATGTTCTGTTTGACCTTCTCCTCATGGCCCACGTACGTGTGGATGGCGTACCACTCGATGCTCATGGTTGGACGTTCCTCCGGGCGGCCGCGCGAAAGCGCAGCGGCCAGCGAGCGGCGATCAGGTCAGCAGCCCGATGAGGTTGCCGAAGACGCCGTCGACGACCAGCAGGAAGAGCGCGGTGATCACGACGAACACGAGGGTCGCCTGCGTGGCCTGGATCACCTCGTCGCGGGTGGGCCACGTGACGCGGGAGAGCTCGGCGCGGGAGTTCCGGAGGTAGTGCGTCAGCCGCTTGAACACGGCTTAGACCTTGACCTCGCGGTGGCTCGTGTGCTTCCGATCCCAAGGGCAGTACTTGCGGAGCTCGAGCTTGGCGGCCGTGTTGCGCCGGTTCTTGTGGGTGGTGTAGTTGCGGCGCTTGCACTCGGTGCATTCGAGCAACAGCTTGATGCGTACGTCACTGGCCATGGTGGCCTCCCGAAACAAAGAGCATAACAGATACCTGGCGTGGCCGTGGGGACCAAGGCGACGCGGCGAAGGTGGACCCGCGGGCGGCGGCGTGCCGCCCCACGGGCCGACCGCCGTGGGCGCGGAACCGCCCCCACGGCGGTCGGACGCTTACTTGGTGATCGAGACGACGACGCCCGCGCCGACCGTACGACCACCCTCACGAATCGCGAACCGCAACCCATCCTCCATCGCGATCGGCTTGATCAACTCCACCGCCAACTCCACGTTATCCCCCGGCATCACCATCTCCACCCCATCCGGCAACGTACACACCCCCGTCACATCCGTCGTCCGAAAATAAAACTGCGGACGATACCCCGAAAAGAACGCCGAATGACGCCCCCCCTCCTCCTTCTTCAACACGTACACCGAACCCATGAACCCCGTATGCGGCGTAATCGAACCCGGCTTCGCCAACACCTGACCCCGCTCGATATCATCACGCCCCACACCACGCAACAACACCCCAACGTTATCCCCAGCCATCCCCGAATCCAACGTCTTCCGA
>JAGXHO010000159.1 GCA_024636105.1 Trueperaceae bacterium
CGTCCGTCGCCGGTCCCATGCCGGCTTCAGCATCCTCGAACTGCTCATCGTGCTCGCCGTTCTGGCCGTGGCATCGCCCAGCGGGCGAGCGAGCGATCGGTGGTCAACACCTTCCAACAAGCCGTCTGGCAGGGCGCCACGCGGCCCTGCCGGACCCCATCGAGATCGTTGCGGCGGGCAGGACGTACGAGCTCGACGTCTCGCTCATCGGCGAGGTGCGGGTCCGATGACGCGCCGTGGCTTGACCATCGTCGAGGTCCTGGTGGCGCTCGTCGTGATCGTCGTGGCGTTCACGATCCTCTCCACGGCGCTCGTGAGCAACCTCCAGCAGACCCAACGCGCCGGCACGCGCACCCAGACGACGCAGTTCCTCGCCTACTTCGGCCGACGCGCTCGCCGCGTCGCCCCCGGTAGGCTGCGCCCGTGACCCCCGCCGACCTCCCCGTCCTCCCGCGCCAGCCCGGCTGCTACCTGTGGCACGCGCCGGACGACCGGGTGATCTACGTGGGCAAGGCCATCGACCTGCGCTCGCGGGTGCGCTCGTACTTCGGCGGGACGTCGGGCGCCAAGGCGCAGCTGATCACGCGCGACGCGCAGCGCCTCGAGTACATCGTCACGACGAACGAGGTCGAGGCGCTGATCCTCGAGGCCAACCTGATCAAGCGCTACAAACCGCACTACAACGTGCTGCTCAAGGACGACAAGTCCTACCCGTTCCTCAAGCTCACCAACGAGCCCTTCCCGATGCTCGAGTTCACGCGCCGGGTGCTCAAGGACGGCGCCCAGTACTTCGGGCCTTACCCCAACCCGGGCGTGGTGCGCCGCGTCCAGGAGCTGGTGGCGGCGGTCTTCCCGCTGCGCCAGAACAGCGGCTCGCCGATGGTCAAGCGCAAGAAGCCGTGCCTGCGCCACCACATGGGGCGCTGCCCGGCGCCCTGCGTCGGCGCCGCCGACCCCGTCGCCTACGCCGCGACGGTCGCCCAGGTGCGCGCCTTCCTGGAGGGCCGGGTGGAGGAGACGGTCGCCTTGCTCGAGACGGACATGCGGGCCGCGGCGCAGCGCATGGACTTCGAGCTCGCCCGCACCTACCGCGATCGCCTCGAGGCGCTCAAGCGGATGACCGGCTACGAGTCGACGGTGCAGTCGTCGGGCGGCGAGGACCTGGACTTCCTGGGGGTCGCGCAGGCCGGCGACGCCGCGATGGTGCAGCTGTTCCAGATGCGCCGAGGGCGCGTGGTCGGACGCGACAAGCGCTACCTCACGGGCGCTGCGAACGCCAGCGTGGCCGAGGTGCTCGAGCCCTTCATGGCGGAGTACTACGGGATGGCCACCCACGTGCCGCCTCTGGTGCTCGTGCCCGCGAGCGACCTGCACGCCCCCACCTGGGAGGCGTTCCTGGCGCAACGCGCGGGCCGCAGGGTCCAGGTGCGCGTGCCGCAGCGGGGCGACAAGGTGGCCCTGCTCGAGATGGCCGAGCGCAACGCGCGCACCGGCCTCGACTCCGAGCTCGCGCTCCTGGAGAAGCGCGGTGAGGCGCCGGGGGTCAAGGAGCTCCAGATCGTGCTCGGGCTCGAGACCCCGCCCTGGCGAATGGAGGGTTTCGACGTCTCGAACCTGATGGGCACCCACACGGTGGCGAGCCTGGTGGTCTTCGAGGGGGGCCGCGCCAAGAAGAGCGAGTACCGCCGGCTGCGCATCCATGGGCTCGACAAGCCCGACGACTTCGCCTCGATGCACCAGGCGGTGTACCGCCGCTTCACCGGCCGCCTCGCCGACCAGCTCGCCCCACCCGACCTGCTGCTCATCGACGGCGGCAAGGGGCAGCTCTCGGCGGCGCAGCGCGCGCTGCACGAGGCGGGCATCGACGTGCCGCTCGTGGGCCTGGCCAAGCGCGTCGAGACGATCGTCACCCAGGACGGCCGCGAGGTGCTGCTCCCCAACGCCCACCCGGCACTCAAGCTGCTCATCCACGCGCGCGACGAAGCGCACCGGACGGCGGTGGGCTACAACCGGCAGCGCCGCGGGCAGGCCATGACCCGCAGCATCCTGGACGACGTGCCGGGCGTGGGGCCGAAGCGCCGCGACGCGCTGCTCGCGCGCTTCTCGTCGATCGATCAACTGCGCGAATCGAGCCTCGCCGAGCTCGCCGGCATCCCCGGCGTCGGGCCGGTCGCGGCGGCGGCGGTCAAGGCCTACTTCGAGCCGGAGGTCGACCTCATGGACGTCGCCGACGAGGTCGCCTCCGAGCTCTAATACTCCGCCTTCTGCCCCATCGGGTGGAAGTGGATCTCGTCGAGGCGCACGCGCGCCGGGCGGGTGACCGCGAAGGCGATCACCTCGGCGACGTCGGCGCCCTCGAGCGCGCCGTACTCCGCCGGACGCTCCGTGCCGTTGCCGAAGGCGGTGGCGACGACGCCGGGGCGAACCTCCGTGACGCGCACGCCGTCGGCCTCGACCTCCATCTGCAGCGCCCGCGCGAAGGCCCGCTGGGCGTGCTTCGACGCGGTGTACAGCGCGCCCCCGGCGAAGGTCCGCGCGCTGACGTCGCTCGTCACGAGCACCGCGTGGCCGCGGCGGGCGCGCAGGTCGGCGAGGAAGGCCTGCACCACCAGGAAGGTGCCGCGGACGTTCACGCCGAAGACGCGGTCCCAGTCCTCCAGGGTCGTCGCCTCGATGGGGCCGAACGCGCCGATCCCCGCGTTCGCGACCAGGACGTCGACGGGGCCGTGGTCGCGATGGACGGCATCCGCGAAGGAGCGGACCGAGGCGGCGTCGGCGACGTCGAGCGGCAGCGCGTGCACGTTCGCGTGCTCGGCGGCCAGGGCGGCCAGCTCGTCCTCGGAGCGCGCGCCCGCGACCACGCGCGCGCCGAGCTCGGCGAGGGTGCGGACCGTCGCGCGGCCGATGCCGCGGCTGGCGCCGGTGACCACCGCGAGGCGGCCGTCGAGCGGTCGGGCGGGTGGGGTCGGTCGGGTCACGGAGTACCTCCTCGGCGTTCGTGGGCGTACGGAGCGCGTGCGCGCGCCGCCCAGCTCGCGCGTTCGAGCGCCATCTGCACGTCCACACGCCCTTGGCGCGCCGGGACGCGCCGGCGCTCCTCGAACCCGACCTTCTTGAACGCGGCCTGCGCCCGCGGGTTGTCGGCGAAGGTGTGCAGGCGCACCCGTTCCAACCCGAGGTCGGCGAAGGCGTGGTCGAGTAGCGCGGCGATCGCTTCGGGTCCGTACCCGCGCCCCCAGTGGCTGCGCTCACCGATGATGATGCCGAGCGTCGCCTCGTGGCCTCGCAGGTCGTACAGCTCGATGGTGCCGACGTAGTCGCCCCGTTCGTCGTAGATGCCGTACGTGCGCCGGTCGGGGCGGCGGGCGTCGCTGCGCAGCACCCGCCGCAGTAGCCACATCGGCATGCGACTGGGTGGCGTGCCGTTCAGGAACGCGATCTCGGGATCGCGGAAGTGGGCGTGGATGCGGCGCCAGGCCGCCGGACCGGCATCGGCGAGCGGGCGCAGCGTCACCCGCCCTTCCGTCAGCACGGGCTGCGGGGCGGCCGGTGCGGCCGACGCGGCGTTCATGGAGCCCAGTGTACGCTGGCTCCGTCCCCCGTTCGAGCGTCGCCGACGCGTTGCCGAGGCGCTCCGTGCGTGCGTGGACCCGAGGAGACCCGATGTCCGACGATCCCGTCCGCCGCTTCGCCGAACCGTTCGCGCGCCTGCGCGACGCCATCGCGCGGGTGGTGCTCGGTCAGCGCGTGCTGGTCGAGGACCTGCTCGTGGCGGCGCTCGCCCGCGGGCACGTGTTGATCGAAGGCGCCCCCGGGTCGGGGAAGACGCGCCTGGTGCGCGCCTTCGCCGACGCCACCGAGCTCACCTTCGGCCGCGTGCAGTTCACGCCCGACCTGATGCCGGCCGACGTGACCGGCAGCACCGTCTTCGTCGAAGAGGCGCGCGAGCGCCGCTTCGAGTTCCAGCCCGGCCCCGTGTTCCACCACGTGCTGCTCGCCGACGAGATCAACCGCGCCACCCCCAAGACCCAGTCGGCGCTGCTCGAGGCCATGCAGGAGCGCGCCGTCACGGTCGGCGGGGTCCGCCACGAGCTCCCGGACCCGTTCGTGGTGCTCGCCACCCAGAACCCGATCGAGATGGAGGGGACCTACCCGCTCCCCGAAGCGCAGCTCGACCGCTTCCTCTTCAAGCTCGACGTGCCGCGCCCGGACGCCGCGACGCTGCGCCAGGTGCTCGTCGCCACCACCGGCGTCGAGGACGAGCCGCCGCGCGACGTGGTCGCGCGCAGCGAGTTCCTGGCGATGCAGGAGCTGCTGCGTGGGGTGCCGGTGGCGTCGAGCGCCCTCGAGTGGGTGGTGCAGCTCGTCGAGGCGACCCACGTGCATCCGCTGGTGCGGCTCGGCGCCAGCCCGCGCGGGGCGCAGGCGATCGTCCTGGCCGCCAAGGGCTTCGCCTTGGCGGCGGGTCGGCCGCACGTCGAGCTCGACGACCTGCGGCGGGCGGCGCTGCCCGCCTTGCGCCACCGCTTGCTCCTGTCGTTCGAGGCCGAGGTCGAGGGCATGGACCCCGACCAGGTGGTCCAGGAAGCGCTGGCGACGGTCGACGGCCGCGGCCGCGGCCGCTAGGGCACGGGACCCGCACCATGATCAGCGCCGCCACGCGCCGCGCGCTCGACCGGTACGCGCTCGCCGCGCGCGAGCTGAGCGCGGCGAGCGGCGAGCGCAGCGCGCGGGAGGCCGGGAGCTCGGTCGAGTTCCACGACTTCCGGCCGTACCAGCCGGGCGACGAGCTGCGCGCGGTCGACTGGCGCGCCTACGCACGCTCGAAGCGGCTCATCACCCGGCTCTACCAAGCGGAACGGACGATCGACGTCCACGTGGTGCTCGACGTGAGCGCGAGCATGGGGCTCGGCGACAAGGCGGCCCACGCCCGCACGATCGCGGAGATCGTCACCTACGCGGGGCATCGCGACGCCGTCACCCGCGTGCACACGACGGCGGGCGCGAGCAGCCCGGTGGCGCAGGGACGCATCGGGTTGGCGCGCGCGTGGGGGTTGCTCGAGTCCGCCGCGCCCGAAACGGCGGCCGCGGCCACCGAGGACCCCGACGCACCCGGACCGGTCGAAGGGGTCCGCCGCTTCGCGCTCGGGCTGCCGCGGGTGCGCGGGGCGGCGCTCGCGGTGGTCGTCTCCGACCTGTTCGACCCGGCGCCCTGGCGCGGCGCCCTCGTCGCGCTGCGCGCCCGCGGCCTCGACGCGGCGTTCCTGCAGGTGGTCGCCGACGACGAGATCGATCCCCCCGAGGGCCGCTTCGAGGTGCGCGACGTGGAGACCGGTGAGCGCCGTGCGGTCGACGAGGCCGAGGTGCGCGCCTACCGCGTCGCCGTCCAGGCGTTCGTGCGGCGCACGCGCGCCGCGCTGGCGCAGGCGGGCGTGGCCCACGTGTTGTTGAAGGTGCCACGCGAACCCGACGCGCTCGCGCGCGAGCGCTGGGCCCTCGCGGCGCTGCGGCGCGCGCGCGTTCTGGTGCCGCGCTGAGGGGCGCCCCCGCCGGTACGATGAGCAGGTGAACGTGATCGGGCGGGTCCTGGACACGGGCGAGATGGTGCTTCGCGAGGTCGGCCGCGGCGCGCTCGCGCACGTGTACCTCGTCTCCGACGGCACCGTGGTGCGCGCCCTCAAGCTGCTCCCCGAGGGGCGCGACGACCGCGCCGACCACGAGTTCCGCGTGGCCCACGGGCTTGACCACGCGCGCGTGGGCCACGTCGACGCGCGCCTGGACCTCGATGGTCGCCCCGGCCTGCTGCTCCCGTTCGTCGCCGGGCGGCGGTTGATCGCCCGCGGCGCGACCGTCGCCGACCGCCTCGCGTACCTCACCGCCTTCGGCGACCTGCTCGACGCCCTGGCTTACCTGCGCGTCCGCGGCGTGGTGCACCGCGACGTCAAGCCGGAGAACGTGCTCGTCGACCGCACCGGCCGGGCGCGCTTGATCGACTTCGACCTGGCGCTGCGCGTCGACGAGCGCGAGCGCGCGCCGCGGGTAGCGGGCACGCTCGCGTACTTGAGCCCGGAGCAGGCGCGCGGCGAGCCGGCGACCTACGCGGCCGACCTGTACGCCGCTGGGATGCTGTTGCACACGGCGCTCACCGGCGAGGCGCCGGTCGGTCCGGACGCGCCCCCGCGCCCGTCCGTGCTCGATCGTGCGCTCGGACCCGCCGACGACCTGGTGCTGGACTTGCTCGCCGCGGACCCGGACCGGCGCGTGGCCGAGGCGCACCGCGCGCGCCCCCGCCTCGACGCGTTGATGGCCGAATGGCGCGGCTTCGCCGCGTCGTAGGATGGCGCGATGAACGAACGCTTGGCCGTCGCGGCGCTCGCGGTGTTGGCGCTCCTCGCGCTGTGGGCCGCTCCGTGGGCGACCTTCAACCGCGAGACCGGCGCACGGGCCGCCGTCCTCCTGCTGCCCAACCGCGTCATCGACTTCACCGATCGCACCGAGCCGGTGACGGTGCCGAACCAGGGCGCGGTCCTGGTCCTCACCGCACTGGGGCTCGCGGGTATGGCGGCCGGGTCCGCGCTGCGTGGCCGTGCCCGCTCGGTCGTCTGGCTCGCCACCGGGGTGCTCGCGATCGGCGCAACCGCATGGGGCATCGACGCGTTCGGCACCGCGGTCGAGGCGCGCCGCGCGGTCGCCTTCCAAGACGCCCTCGCCGGACCCATCGCGAACCCGAACGCCAACCAGGACGCCGTGCGCCTGCAGGAACTGGCCGACCAAGCGTTCGAGCGTCCGGTCGATCGCAGCGTCGCGCTCGCCCGCGAGGCCGGCGTGGTCGTGCGGCGCCTGCCCTACGGCGGCTCGTCGTTCTCGTTGGCGGCGTTCCTGACCTTCGTCGCCGGTGCGGTCGCGGTGTTCTTCGGCCTGCGCGTGGTCCCGCGCGCGAGCGCGGCGATCGACCGGATCGTCCTCGGCGTGGCGGTCCCGCTCGTCTCGATCCTGCTCGCCCTGATGGTCGCCGCGGTCGTGATCCTGACGCTGCAACCCACCCCAGTGGGGCGCGATTTCGTGATGACGGGGCCGACGATGGCGCTGGCCGGACGGCTCGACACCCTCTGGCACGCCTACTTCACGCTGTTCTCCGGTTCGCTGGGCACGCTCAAGGGCTTCTTGGACGCGCTCTCGTTCGCCACGCCGCTCATCTTCACCGGGCTGGCGGTCGGGTTCGGCTTCCGCGCGGGGCTGTTCAACATCGGCGCCCCGGGGCAGATGGTGCTCGGGTCGATCTTCGCCATGTTCGTCGGCTTGTACGTCCCGGGCCCGCCGCTCGTGGTGCTCCCGCTCGCGGTGCTCGGCGCGGCGCTCGGGGGCGCGTTCTGGGGGGCCATCCCGGGGATCCTCAAGGCGCGCTTCGGCGCGAACGAGGTCATCACCACGATCCTCCTCAACTTCGTCGCGGCCTCGTTGCTGCTCTTCATGCTCTCGGCCTCGCCCACCTTCGCAGCTTCCGCGGTCCGCGTGATCCAGGTGGTCGGGATCGCGATCGGCGCCTCGGTGCTCGCCCTGCTGGTGCCGCCTACGCGACGGCTGCTCGGCCGGGCACCGCGGCTCTCGCTGACCGTGGTCGCGGTGGCGGTCCTGGCGGCCTCGGTCGTCATCGCGCAGCCTCGGCCCGGCGACGCGCCGGTGGTGCTGCAGCTCCCGTTCAAGGTCCCGGGCTCCGAGCCCAAGTCGTACGAGCTCTCGGAATCGGCGCGTCTGCCGCGCCTGCCGGCGCTGTTCGGCATCGACCTGCGCGCCACCCCGGGCGCCAACACGGTCCCGGTGGACGTCGCGCTGTTCGCGGGCCTCGGTCTGGCGATCGCGGCGGTCTTCGTCGGCGGGCTCCTCGCGCCCGTCCGCCGCCGCGGCCTCGGCGGCCGTCTTGCCTTCGCCGGCATCGCCGGCGGCGTCGGGTACGGACTGCTCGCCGCGCTCGGAGGTCGATCCGTGCCGCTCGAGATCCCCGCGACGAACCTCAACCCCGCGTTCCTGATCGCGATCGCCGCGGCGGTCTTCGTCTGGCTGTACCTGTTCCGCACCCGCTTCGGCTACGACCTGCGCGCCGCCGGTCTGTCGCCGAAGGCGGCCGAGTACGGTGGCGCCAGCCTCGCGCGCAACACGGTGTTGGCGATGGCGATCTCCGGCGCCCTCGCCGGCCTCACCGCCACCCATTACGTCCTGGGCGGCGCGCTCGAGGACTACGCGCTGCGCCAATCGATCCCCACCAGCGACGGCTTCGACGGCATCGCGGTGGCGCTCCTGGGCAACAACCATCCGGTCGGCATCGTGTTCGCGGCGTTCCTGTTCGGAGTCCTCAAGAACGGCGGTTCGGTCCTGAACATCACCTTCACTGACCTCACCCGCGACGTCGTGTCGATGGTGCTCGCGTTGGTCGTGCTCTTCATCGCCGCCAAGGGGTTCCTGCCCGACCGTTGGACCAACCCGCTGCGGCGCGCCCCGGCGATCGGCTCCGGTGGGCTCCTACCGCCGTCCGTAGCGGAGCCCGGCACCGACACGATCGGCTCCGCGGGGGCACCGGACGCACCCGACGCGGGCGAAGGGGGTGCGCGCTGATGGAGAGCGTCGTCCTGCTGACCCTGTTCGCCTCGGCGCTCCGCGCCACTACGCCGCTGCTGTTCGCCGCGTTGGGCGGGCTCTTCTCCGAGCGCGCCGGCGTCGTGAACATCGCCCTCGAGGGGATCATGATCTTCGGCGCGCTCGCGGCCGCGCTCGTGACGTACTACGTCGAGCTCCCCGTGCTGCGGGAGAACCCTGGCGCGGTCGTCTGGTACGCCCCCTGGATCGGGCTGCTCGCGGCGATGGTCATGGGCGGCCTGGTCGGCCTCCTCCACGCGGTGATCTCGATCCGGTACAAGGCCGACC
>JAGXHO010000003.1 GCA_024636105.1 Trueperaceae bacterium
ACCGAGATCGTGCTCACGGACCTCCGCGGGCAACAGGCCGAGCTCCGGCTCGGCGACAGCACGCAAATCCTCACCTTGGACCTCAGGCGGTGATCATGAAACGAGTACGCATCTTCCTCACGTGCTTGGCTCTGGCGGGGCTGGCGACCGCTCTGGCCCAGCCAGCGGCCCTTCCGGCCGAACCGCGATTCGACCAGCCGGTCGCCTTCTCGACCGGCATGGGCGGCGAATCGCTCGCGGCGATGGTGACGGCGCTGGCCCGCTCGATCGGGCTCACGCCGGTCCTGGACGACTTCCTGGACAAGACGATCGTCTACGGCATCGGCGACGCCAAGCCGTTCCGGCAGGTCTGGGACCTCGTGCTGACGCTGAACGACCTCGACTACCTGCTCCAGGAGAACGACGTCGTCGTCGTGGGTAGCACGGAGTCCCTCGCTCGCTTGCGCGCGCCCGAGGCGCCCGCCGCCTCGACCGACGTGCCGACGGTTCAGCGCTTCTACCGCGTGAACAACGACGTGGAGCAAGTCGTGGCGATCCTGCGCCGCGCGGTCGCGGGCATCACCGTCGACCCGCTGCCGGGGACCGGCGCCCTCGTGGTCGTCGGCACCCAAGCGCAGCAGGACGACGTCGCGACCGTGCTCGCCGAGTTCGACCGACCCGCCGACGTGGTGCCTCTCGAGCAGCGCACCTATTTCCTCTCGAACGCCGATGCGACCGAGCTGGCAGCGACGCTCCAGGCCACCGGAGTCGTGGCGGCGAACGGTGAAGAGGGCGCGACCTCGACGGTGCTCGACGGCTTCAGCGTCGTCGCCGAGGTGCGGACCAACAGCCTGATCGTGACCGGTACCGCGGCCGTGCAATCGCGCCTCGCCGACCTGATCGCGCAGCTCGATGCGGCCCAGCCGCAGGTCAACATCCAGGTCCGCATCCAGGAGATCACGCGCCGCAGCGCCTTCCAGCTCGGCATCGACTGGACGACCGGCTTCGGCAACCTGACGGCGACCATCCTCGGCGGCGGCCTGAACTTCATCTTCGACACCACCCAGGTGATCTCGAGCTTGAACGTCCTCGCGGTCCTCGACACCCTCGAGACCCAAGGGCTCTCCCGCCGCGTCGACGACACCAACCTGACGGTGCTCAACAACGGCACCGGCAGCATCCAGTCCGGTGGCCAGATCTTCATCACCATCCCGGGAGCCAGCGAGAACATCGAGCGGACGATCCCGTACGGGGTGCAGATCGACGTCACCCCGCGGATCACCGCCGATGGCCGCGTCACGCTGGTGATCGACGCGTCGGTCGAAGACGTCCTGTCGACCACCAACGACCCGAGCTTCCTCAACCTCTCGAGCCGCAACGTCAGCACGACCGTCACGGTCGAGCAGGGCGAGACGCTCTTGCTCGGCGGCTTGCTCCAGAGCCAGCTCAACGTCACCCGCAGCCGGCTCCCGATCATCGGCAGCATCCCGCTGCTCGGCGACCTCTTCGGCCGCACCATCACCGAAGAAGACAACACCGACCTGCTCGTGATCGTCACCGCGCTCATCCTCGACAACTGAGCGCCGTCCCCCGCCTGGGACCCAGCGGCCCCGCCCGGCACCATCCGGGCGGGGCCGCTCACGTGTGGAGCCCCGTCCAGCACGGGCTCCGGACCGCTCCGGCGCGCGTGCTACGCTGGCGCGATGAAGACGCTGCGTTACCTCTCCGCCGGTGAGTCGCACGGTCCCGCGCTCACCGTGCTCCTCGACGGCGTGCCGGCCGGCCTCGACCTGGTGGCCACCGAGCACGTCGATCCGTGGCTGCGCCGCCGCCAGGGCGGCTACGGCCGCGGGCGGCGCCAGGTGATCGAGACCGACGCCGCCCGCATCCTCGGGGGCGTCCGTGCGGGGCGCACCACCGGCGCCCCAGTCGCGATGCAGATCGAGAACCGCGATTGGCGCAACTGGGAGCCGATCATGGCGGTCGAGCCGGGCAACGAGCCGCGCAAACGCGCGCTCACCGAGGCTCGCCCCGGGCACGCCGACCTGACCGGTGGCATCAAGTACCACCACAAGGACCTGCGCGACGTGCTCGAGCGCGCTTCCGCTCGCGAGACGGCCTCCCGCGTAGCCGCGGGCGCCGTGGCGCTGCGGCTGCTCGCCGAGGCAGGCGTCGAGGGCTGCGCGCGCGTGGTCGCCATGGCGGGCGTCGCGTGCGACGGCGGGATGGACTGGGACCGCCTCGACGCGCTCGACGCCTCCCCCTTCCGCACCTTCGACGCGGCCGCCGAGGAGCGCATCCGCGCCGAGGTCGACCAGGCCAAGCGCGACGGCGACACCCTGGGCGGGGTCGTCGAGGCGCGGTTCCGCGGGCTGCCGGTGGGCCTGGGTAGCCACACGCAATGGGACCGCAAGCTCGACGGTCGGCTCGCGCAGGCTGCCATGTCGATCCAAGCGATCAAGGGCGTCGAGATCGGCGACGGCTGGCACGCCGCGGGCGTGCGCGGGAGCGCCGTCCACGACCCGGTCTTCCACGACGAAGAGCGCGCCTACCACCGCCCCAGCAACCGCGCCGGCGGCCTCGAGGCCGGTATGACGAACGGCGAGGAGTTGGTGGTTCGCGCCGCGATGAAGCCGATCGCCACGCTGATGAAGCCGCTGCCGACGGTGAACGTCGTGACCCACGAAGCCGCGGACGCCGCGCGCGAGCGGTCGGACACCACCGCGGTGCCGGCGGCCTCGATCGTCGTGCTCGCCATGACCGCCCTGGTGCTCGCGGACGCGCTCCTCGAGAAGTTCGGCGCCGACACCGTCGCCGAGCTGCGCGAGCGCGTGGCCGCCCACCGCGCCTTCGTCGCGGCGTACTGACCGTGGCGCGCCGCCACCTCCCCGAGCGTCCCGTCACCTGGATCGCGATGGCCGGCTTCATGGGCGCCGGCAAGAGCCGCATCGGCTGGGAGCTGTCGCGGCGGCTCCAGCTCACCTTCGTCGACACCGACCGGGTGATCGAGCGGGTCGCCTGCATGCGCATCAGCGAGATCTTCGAGCTCTACGGCGAGCAGACCTTCCGCGACTACGAGACCGAGATCGTGCGCCGCTGCCTCAACCTCGACGAGGTGGTCGTCTCGACCGGCGGTGGCACGGTCGTGCGCGAGGAGAACCGGCGGCTGCTGCGCTCGCGCGGGCCGGTGGTCGTCCTCGAGGCCTCCCCCGAGACCGTCTACAAGCGGACGCGGCGCCACAAGCGCCCGCTCCTCGAGTCCGCCGACCCGCTCGCGCGCATCCGCGAGCTCATGACCGCGCGGGCACCCTTCTACGAGGACGTCGCGAGCCTCAAGGTCAACTCCGACGGGCGCGAAGCAGTCGACGTGGTGGACGACATCGTCGAGGGGCTCGCGACCTGGGCCGAGACCCACGCCGAGGACCGGGGCACGCGGCCTGGTGGCACCGGCCCGCTCGGTCTCTCGGCGCAGGACCTCGAGAGCCCCGAACCGGAGCCCGTGCCGCCCGACGACGATGCGTACGGCGGTGCGGCAGAGGGCGCCGACGGCTTCCGTGTGCGCTTCGGTCCGGAGCGGCGATGACGCAGCGCGTACGCGTCGCCCTCGATCCTGGATACGACGTCTGGGTAGGTGCTGGGCGCGACGTGCTGGACGCCGCCCTGGCCTCCGTCGACGCGGCTCGCGCCTCGGCGGTGGCGCTGATCACCGACGACCGCGTCGCGGCCGCCGGCCACGCGGCGCGGGTGGCGGAGGCGTGGCGCGCGCTCGGCGTGCCCGTGCACCTGCTCGAGGTCGCCTCGGGCGAAGCGTCGAAGTCGGTGCGCGTGTGGGCCGACCTCGTCGAACGCCTGGCGTCGCTCGGCCTCGACCGCGACGCCTGGGTGTGCGCCGTCGGTGGTGGGGTGGTGGGCGACCTCGCCGGCTTCGTCGCGGCGAGTTACCTGCGCGGCGTCGCGTTCGTGCAGGTGCCCACGACGTTGCTCGCGATGGTGGACGCCTCGGTGGGCGGCAAGGCCGGGCTGGACCTCTCCGCTGGCAAGAACCTGGTCGGCGCCTTCTGGCAGCCGCAGGTGGTCGTGGCCGACGTCGCGGCGCTGGCGACGCTTCCTCCAAGTGTGTTGCGTGAAGGCGCGGTGGAGCTCTACAAGCACGCGCTGCTCGTCGACGCCCCTTGGCGCGCTGCGTTCCACGGCGCGACTTTCGGCGTGCCGGCGTCGTTTGGCGAAGGCCCGTGGTCCGAGCTGGTCGCGGACGGCGTGCGCGTGAAGGCCGACGTGGTCGCCGCCGACCCGCTGGAGCGCGGCGTGCGCGCCCACCTCAACCTCGGGCACACGCTCGCGCACGCGCTCGAGGCCGCGACGAAGCACGCGATGGCGCACGGCACCGCGGTCGCGTACGGCCTCGCCTACGCTGCGGAGATCGGCCACGCCCGCGGGCTCGCCGACTGGCGGGCCGACGCGCTCGCCTTGGCCCGTTGGGCGACCGACGCTCCACTGCCGGACGTTCCGTTCGCCGATCTGCGCGCGTTCATGGCGCGCGACAAGAAGCGGCGAGCCGGCCGCGTGCGCTGGGTGTTGCTCGAACGCTTGGGGCATCCGGTCGTCGTCGACGACGTGCCCGAGGGTGTGCTCGTCGCTGCATGGAGCGCGCTGCGCAGCGAGTTCGCGTCCGTACTCCAGGAGGAGGGATCCGCATGACGACCCCCGGTGTTCGCCCGACCCTCTGGGTCCTCCACGGCCCCAACCTCGACCGACTCGGTCGTCGCGAGCCCGAGGTGTACGGCTCGGCCACGCTCGACGACGTGAACGCCACGTGCCGGGCGGTCGCCGCCGAGCACGGCTGCGATCTGGTCGCGCGGCAGAGCGCCCACGAGGGCGAGTTGATCGGTTGGGTGCACGAGGCCGCCGACGCCGGCGCGATCGGTCTCGCGATCAACCCGGGCGGCTACACCCACACGTCGGTGGCGCTGCGCGACGCGATCGCCTCGGTGGCCCCCTTCCCCGTGGTCGAGGTGCATCTATCGAACGTGCACGCCCGCGAGGCGTTCCGCCACGCGACCCTCACCGGCGCCGTCTGCATCGGCACCATCGCAGGGCTCGGCGCCGAGGGGTACCGGGCGGCGTTGCGGTTCTTGGCGACGCGCTCGGGCTGACGCCTTTCGCGCGACTCAGCCGCGCAGGAACGCATCGGGCTGCTCGCCGAGCGCCGGCAGGTCGTCGAGCGAACGAAGCCCGAACTCGATCAGGAAGCGCTCGGTGGTCGCGAACAGCGACGGTCGCCCGATCACGTCCTTGCGGCCGACCACCTTGATGAGCTCGCGCTCCAGGAGCGTCTCCACCGTCGACGGACAGCTGGCGCCCCGCGCCGCCTCGAGCTCGCCCCGCGTTACCGGCTGGTGGTACGCGACCAGCGCGAGCGTCTCGAGCGAGGCCGACGACAGGTGCGGCGAGGGCGGCGGTGCGAGCAGGCCCGCGAGCTGGGGCGCGACGGCCGCCGCCACGATCAGTTGGTAGCCGCCGGCGACGGCTTCGATCTCCACGCCAAGCGACGCCTGCTCCAACGTCTCCCGGAGGTCCGTGACCGCGCGCTCGAGCCCTTCGGGCGTGGCCTCGAGTAGCCGCTGCAAGTCCTTGGCCGGAACCGGACGACCGGCGGCGAGCAGGGCGGCGCACAAGCGAGCGCGGAGCATGGGGATCTGCATCACCGGGATGGTCGCACCCGCCACGGTGGCGCGTCAACCGCGGGTCACGGT
>JAGXHO010000160.1 GCA_024636105.1 Trueperaceae bacterium
AGGGCTGTACCGACGCACCCCCGAGTCCGCCTACGGTGATCTGCATGGACACCCCTCGCTACGTTCTAACGACGCGAATTCGCACGATCGTGGGTTCGCTCCTCTTATTGGCCACCACCCTCTTCGTCGGAAGCGCGGCGCACGCGGTATCGGAGACCGACCTGCAGGGCCTGAGGATCGACGCCAGCCACGCGCAGATCCCGCTCGAAGCGATCCTGCGTGGGGGACCACCGCCCCAAGGCATCCCCGCGCTCGGCTTCCGCGGCCTCACGGGGGTCGCCGGATGGCTCGGCGACCTCGAACCCGTCATCTTGATGCGCGTCGGGGGCGAGGCGCGCCTCTACCCGCTCCAGGCGCTCACCTGGCACGAGATCGCCAACGACACGCTCGCCGGCGTGCCGATCGCGGTGACCTTCTGCCCGCTGTGCAACAGCGCGCTCGCCTTCGACCGCCGCGTCCCCGTGACCGCCGAGCAGCTCGCCTCGCTGCGGGCCCCGGGGAACAGCACCGTGCGCGTGCTGGACACCCCGGCCGACCTCGCGGCCGCCTACGCGCGCCAGACCGGCCGGGAGGCCCCAGCCCAGGCGGTCGACGTCACCTTCGGGGTCTCGGGGCTGCTCTACCACTCCAACCTGCTGATGTTCGACGACGCCACCTTCACGCTCTGGTCGCAGCTCACGGGCGAAGGGGGCGTGGGCGAGCTCGCGGGCGAGACGCTGGTGCGCTACCCGGCCCAGATCGTCGGGTTCGCCGACGCGCGCGCCGCCGAACCCGAGGCACTGGTCCTGAGCCGCGACACCGGCTTCAGCCGGGCGTACGGGAGCAACCCGTACGTGGGGTACGACGAGATCGGTTCGCCGGCGTTCCTGTTCCGCGGCTCCGCCGACGGCCGCCTCGACCCCAAGGCGCGCGTGATCACGATCGACGGCGCCGAACCGGTCGCCTACCCGTTCGACCACCTCGCCGCCGAGCGCGTGGTGCACGACGACGTCGGCGGTGCGCCGTTGGTGTTGTTGTGGGACGCCGGCACCGCGACCGCGCTCGGCGCCGCCACGATCGCCAACGCCGCGGACGTCGGGGCGGTCGGGGTCTTCCGCCCGGTCGCCGACGGCCGCAGCCTGACCTTCACCGCGACCGCCGACGCCTTCGTCGACGCGGAGACCGGGAGCCAGTGGGACGTGACCGGCCGGGCGCGTTCGGGCCCGCTCGAAGGGCAGGTGCTCGAGGCCGTGGCCCACGACAACACCCTCTGGTTCGCCTGGGCGGCCTTCCGCCCCGAGACCGAGGTCCGGCGCCCGGCGGGCGCGGGGGGGGACCTGAGATGATCGCGCTCGCGCGCCTCCCACGCGCCGCCCTTCTCGTGATCCTCGCCACCCTCGCCGGCGCGGCCCTCGCCCAGCGCGTCGGGGCCCCGCTTCCCGACTTCGAACTGCGCGACCAGCGCGGCGTGCTCGTGCAACCGGACGACCTGCGCGGGCGGCCGCTGATCCTGAACGTGTGGGCCAGCTGGTGCCCGCCCTGCCGCGCCGAGCTGCCGCTGCTCGCCGGTGCGGCGGCCGACCTCGAGGACGCGGGGGTCGTGCTGCTGCTCTTGAACGCCGGTGAGGCGGCGGCCACCGCAAGCGAGTTCCTCGCTGCGGAAGGGTTGCCCCTGCGGACGCTGGTCGATCCCGACCGGCGCGAACCCGGGCTCGAACCGACGCTTGAGGTGCTCCGGCGCCTCCGGGCGGGCGGACTGCCGACCACCTTCTTCATCGACGCCGACGGCGTCCTGCGCGGGACGTACGTCGGCGAGCTCGACGCGTCGGTGCTGAGCACCATGCTCGCGAACACCCTGGGCGTGGACTGGTCGCCGTGACCGCATCGCGGGCCCGGGCCCGCGCGACCGCCCACCGCGTCGCCCACGGCGCCGCCTTCATGCTCGGGATGTCGCTCGTGTTCGTGGCGCTGGGCTTCGGCGCCGGCCTGATCGGCGAGCTCTTCTTCGTCTACGACCGCGCGCTGCGGATCGTCGCGGGCGTGCTCCTCGTCGTCTTCGGCCTCGTCCTCGCCGGCGTGCTGCGCGTCCCGTTCCTGCAGCGCGAGGCGCGCGTGCGCGTGACGCACCACCCGGGCGGGTACGCCGGGTCGGCGGTCATCGGGCTCGCCTTCGGCGTCGGCTGGACCCCCTGCGTCGGGCCGGTGCTGGCCGGGGTGCTGGCCCTCGCCAGCGCCGGCGGCGACGCGGGTCGCGGCGCCCTGCTGCTGGGCGCCTACGCGCTCGGCTTCGCGCTACCCTTCCTGGCGCTGGCCTGGCTGGCGCCGACCGCGTCGCTCGCGCGTCGCTCCGGCGACCGCGGCGAGCGGCTCGCGGGTTGGTTGCTCGTCGCCGTGGGGCTGCTGTTGCTCTCGGGCCAACTCGCCCGCATCGCGCCCTACCTCGCCTCGCTCGGGAGCATCGAGGGGGTGCTCGCCGGCGCCGCGCCGGGCCTGCTGGTCTCCGGCGCGGCGGGCGTGCTCTCGTTCCTGTCGCCCTGCGTGCTGCCGCTCGTGCCGACCTACCTGGCCTTCCTCACGGGCGTCACCGGGGCGGACGCGCGCACTGCCTGACGAGGGCCGTCCGCCACGGTCACCGACGCACCCCGCCGTACGCCACCCCGGTGAGGTCGGCCATGCGCCGGTCGAAGGTGGTCAGGTCGCGCGGCTCGAACCCCGAGAGCGCGTCGTGGCCGCACGCTCGGGCCATCACCTGCATCAGAGCCACGCTCGCGCGCAGGTAGCGCGCCAGCCGCTCCGCCGAGGTCTGCACGTGCAGCCGCTGCACCAGGTGGTCTTGCTGGGTGGCGATCCCCACCGGGCAGTTGTTGGTGTGGCACGCGCGCATCCCGAGGCAGCCGATCGCCTGCAGCGCCGAGTTGGCGATGGCGATGGCGTCGGCGCCGAGCGCGAGCGCCTTGACGAAGTCGGGGGCGGTGCGCAAGCCGCCGGTCGCGACGAGCGTCACGTGGTCGGCCCCGCGCGCGTCGAGGTGCTCGCGGGCGCGCGCCAGCGCCGGGATGGTCGGCACCGAGATGTGGTCGCGAAAGAGCGCCGGGGCCGCGCCGGTGCCGCCGCCGCGGCCGTCGAGGATCACGTAGTCGACGCCGACCTCGAGCGCGGCGTCGAGGTCCTCCTCGACGTGCTGCGCCGAGAGCTTGTAGCCGATGGGGATCCCGCCGGTCGCGGCGCGCACTTCCTCGGCGAAGGCGCGCACATCGGCCACGTCGTGCCAATCCGGGAAGCGCGACGGTGAGATCGCCGCCTCCCCCGGCCGCAAGCCGCGCACCTCCGCGATCCTGGTCGTCACCTTGCTGCCCGGAAGGTGGCCGCCGGTGCCCGTCTTGGCCCCCTGCCCCCCCTTGAAGTGGAAGGCCTGGCAGCGACGCACCTTCTCGAGATCGAACCCGAACCGCCCGGACGCCAGCTCGTAGAAGTAGCGGCCGTTCTCGGCGCGCTCGTCCTCGAGCATGCCGCCCTCGCCGGAGCAGATGCCCGTGCCGGCGAGCTCGGCGCCGCGCGCCAAGGCGATCTTCGCGGGCTCGGACAGCGCGCCGAAGCTCATGTCCGAGACGAAGATCGGGATCTCGAGGTGCAGCGGACGCGCAGCACGCGGCCCGATCGTCACGTCGGTGGCGACGGGTGCGTCGTCGAGCAGCGGCATCCGCCGCAGCCGCGCGGTCACCACCTGCAGGTCGTCCCACGACGGCAGGCGATCGCGTGGGACGCCCATCGCGACCGTAGGACCGTGCGCTCCCGTGCGCTCCAGCCCCTCGCGCGCGAGGCGTTGGATGTCGCCGACGAACGGCTCCTCGGCGACGTGGTGGTCCGTGTCGGCGTACAGCCCCTGGTATGCGCCGCGGTCGAATGGCTGCGGGTGCTCGCGCTCCCAGGCAGCGACCTGCGCCTCGTCGACCCACACCTGGCCGTCGTCGACCCAGGCGTCGAAGCGCTCGAGCCGCTCGCGCGGGTCGTACGCGCTGACGCCGGTCGCCAGCCGGAAGTCCCAACCGTGCAGCCCGCAGACCAGGTCGTCGCCGACCACGCGGCCGTCGGCGAGCAGCGCACCTCGGTGCAGGCAACGGCCGTAGAGGACCGAGGCCGCATCGTCGACGCGCACGACCACCAGGTCGACGTTCGCGACGAGCGCGTAGGCGGGGGCGCGGTCTTCGAGCTCGTCCCAGCGCGCGACGGCGACCGGTCGGCGGCTCACGGCCGCGCCTGCGCGATCCGCTCGTAGCGCCGGAACACGTAGCCTTCGCGCTCTTGCTCTTCGGCCAGCGCCCAGGCCGCCTCGTCCCACGCCGGGAACCAGGCATCGCCCTCGAACTCGCCGGGCACGATGGAGAGGTGCAGCTCGTCGGCGTACGGCAGCACCTGGGCGTAGATGCTCGCACCCCCGGCCACCCACACCGGGCGCCCACTGGCCTCAGCGGCGGCGAGCGCCGCCTCGACGTCGCCGGCCCGCTGGCTGCCGGCCGGGGCGTGTTCGCTGCGGGTCACGACGATCGCCTGGACGTCCTCCAGGTCCCCGCCGAAGATGGCGTAGCTGCGGCGCCCCATGACCACCGCCCCGCCTTCGACGCTCGTCACGAAGTGCTGGTAGTCCGCCGGGACGTCCCAGGGGAGGCCGTCTTTGTTACCGATCACGCGGTCGGCGGTCATCGCCGCGATCATGCGCACGCGGGCCACGTCACGCCCCCCGTACGTCGAGGTACGGCGCCGGCACCCAACCCGACTGAGGCCCGTTCGGGCCGTGCCAGCGGACGAAGTAGAAGTCGAGCTCGGGGTTGTCCTGGAACAGGACGACGTCGACCACCGACCCTGCGGGCACGTGGCCGGTCACCTCGGTGCGCAGGTGCGAGTCGACGAGGTGGACGAGCTCCTCCTGCACGACGCCCTCGAAGGTCGCGTGCAGGACCCCCGTGAAGCCGTCGCCCATCCGCACCGGGATGCCGCACAGGTCGGGGTCTGGGTTCGTGGCGAACGGCAGCGGGGGCACCACGCCGTGGGCGGTGGCGGTGCCGAGGCACGCCGCGATCGCGAGGGCACGGATCCATTTTCGTCGCATGGGTCGACCCTAGCCTCCCGCGTGCCGGTCGCGCCGTCGGGCGGTTGACACCCACGCCGCGCCGCCGACCGACGCTCGCCATCAGACCCGCACGACCTCGACCAGCGGTGCGCCCGCGAAGTCGTCGTCCTGCGCAACCACGGGCACGCCGAGCGCGAACGCGGTCGGCGCGATCCAGGCGTCGTTGACCTCCATCGAACGCCCGAGGTCGCGGAGCGCGACGCGCAGGACGGCCCAGGCGTCGGCGACCGCCGCGTCGATCGGCACGAGGTCTAGGCCGAGCACGTACTCGAGGGTGGCGAGGCGGAGAGCGGGCGTCGCCAGGTCGCGCGCACCGAGGACCCCGGCGCGGAGCTCTGCGAGGGTCACCACCGACACCGCCAGCTGCTCGGGCGCGGCGGTCTCCGTGACCGGTCGCCCGGTCTCGAGGGCGATGAAGAGCGACGTGTCGGCGAGGCCCCGGGGCGCGGCCACCACGTTCAGAGCGGACCGAGGTCGTCGGTGCTGTCGGGCGCGAGCTCGTCGCGGTCGGCGCGCAGACCCGCGTCGGCCTGCACCCGCCGGAGGTCGGCGAGGAACACCCCTCGCGGCACCCACCGGGGCTTGCGGGACACCTGCGTCACGCGCGCGACCTCGCGACCGTCGACGGTGATGAACACGTCCTCGCCGGCCTCGACGCGCTCGAGCACCTGCCGGGTTCGGTTGCGCAGTTCACGGGAGGCCACGGTGCGCATGCGACGATCGTTGCACACGTGCGACGCTCGTCGCATCGCCACGGGTCACGCCCCGTACGGCACCCACACGCTCTTGTGCTGCACCGCGCGCCGCAGGAAGGCGCGCCCCTCGGCCTGCGCCGGGTCGTACCAGTCGCGCTTGCGACCAAAGTTCACCCAGGTGGCCTTGAGGTTGCCGGCGCTGCGGCGCTCCACCTCGGCGCTGCCGGCGGCGCTGCCCACGTACCAGTGGACCGCCACCTCCTCGTGGTCGGCGAGCGTCTTGGCGAGCGCGTCGCGGTCGCCGGTGACCACGTTCAGCGCCCCGCCCGGGACGTCGGAGGCCTCGACCACGTGCACCAGGTCGAGCGCCGCGAGCGGCGACCGCGGCGACGGGGTCGCGACGACCCGGTTGCCCATCGCCAGCAGCGGCGCCGCCAACGACACGAACGCCAGCAGCGGCGCCTCGTCGGGGCAGCTCACGGCGGCGACGCCCCAGGGCTCGTGCATCCCGAGCACCACGCCGCGCACGGGCACGCCCTTGACCGCGCCGTCCCACTTGTCGGCCCAGGCAGCGTAGGTGAAGAGCCGCCGTACGGACACGTCCACCTCGCGCTGCGCTGCCGCTTCGTCCGCGCCGGTGAGGCCGCGCAGGCGGTCGACGAAGCGCGTCGCGTCGGCCTCGAGGTTCTCGGCCAGGTAGTAGAGCACCTGCGCGCGCGCGTGGCCCGACGTCTTGGACCACGCGGTCGCCTTGCGCGCGGCCTCGACGGCGTCGCGCACGTCCTTGCGGTTGCCCCAACCGGCTTCGCCGAGGTGCTGCCCCTCGACGCCCCGCACCGGGTAGCTGGTACCGCCGTCGGGGCGCACCTGCTTGCCGCCGACGTAGAGCTTGGGGGTCCGGTCGAGCCCGCCGCCCGTGGCCGGGTCGTCGCCCAGCTCGGCGGGGCCGGGAGGCGGCACCAGGTCACCCTCGGCGTAGGCGGGGAGCGCGCGGTCGATTGGATCGACCAGGTACGCCGCCATGCCCTCGCGGCCCCCTTCGCGACCGAAGCCCGACTCCTTGTAGCCCCCGAAGCCGGCGGCGGCGTCGAACAAGTTGGTGGCGTTCACCCACACCACGCCGGCCTGCAGCGCCGGCGCGACGTCGAGCGCGGTGGCGACGCTCTCGGTCCAGACGCTCGCGGCGAGCCCGTACGGGGTGTGGTTGGCGATCTCGACCGCCTCGGCGGGCGTGCGGAAGGTCATCGCGACCAGCACCGGGCCGAAGATCTCCTCGCGGGCGATGGTCATCGCCGGTTCGACCTCGGTGAAGAGCGTCGGTGGGTAGTACAGGCCTCCGTCGGGAACGTCCCAGGAGGGCTGATGGCAGGTCGCGCCCTCGGCGATCCCCTGCGCCACCAGGCGCTTCACCCGCTCGAGCTGCACAGGCGCCACCAGCGCGCCGACGTCGACGGCCTTGTCGAGCGGCGAACCGACCCGCAGCGTCTCCATCCGCGCGCGCAGCTTGCGAACGAAGGCCTCGGCGATGGGCTCGTGCAACAGCAGCCGCGAGCCGGCGCAACAGACCTGGCCTTGGTTGAGCCAGATGGCGTCGACGACGCCCTCGACCGCGCCATCGAGATCGGCGTCGTCGAACACGAGGAAGGGGCTCTTGCCGCCCAGCTCCAGCGTCAGCGCCTTGCCGCTGCCG
>JAGXHO010000161.1 GCA_024636105.1 Trueperaceae bacterium
GTCGCGCACGCCTTCGCCGCCGCCGGCTACCGCACCGCGTACGTGGGGAAGTGGCACCTGCAGCCCGAGACCGGCGCCGCCTTCGTGACGCCCGGGGGCTTCATCGGGCAGGGCTACTGGGTGCATCCGGACTTCCGCGGCGGCTTCCAGGACTGGTGCGGCATCAACGTCTCCAACGACTACCTCAGCACCTACGTCGCGGCCGGCGAGCAGGTGAAACCGGAGAAGCGCGAGGGCCACCAGACCGACGCGCTAACCGACCGGACGCTGGCCATGCTCGCGCGCCAACCCGCCGGCACGCCCTGGTTCCACGTGCTGGCGTATGAGGCGCCGCATCCGGGGGGCGGCGGCACGCCACGCTCGCCGGGCTACCCCGTGCCCGAAGCGTACGAAGACCTGGTGGACCCGGACGCGCTGGAGCTCCGGCCCAACGTCCCGCCCGAGTCCGAGGCCGCCGCCCGGATCCAGCTCGCCGGCTACTACCGGATGATCCGCCACCTGGACGACAACGTCGGGCGGGTGCTGGACTACCTCGACGCCAGCGGGCTCGCGGACTCGACCCTGGTCGTGTTCCTCTCCGACCACGGTGAGATGGGGGGCAGCCAAGGGGTGCGCCACAAGCACGTCCCGTACGCCGAGTCCGTCCGCATCCCGATGGTCTGGCGCTGGCCCGGCGTGCTGCCCGCCGGCGCGACGTACGACGGGCCGATCTGCGGCGTCGACGTCTACCCCACCGCGACCGGGCTGAGCGGCGTCGCGCCGATCGACGTCGCCGCCGGGATCGACCACGCGTCGGTGCTGCGCGATCCGGCGACCTCGCCGCTGCGCGACGCCGTGCTCCTGCAATGGGACACGCCTCGCTTCGATTTCGGCGACCACCCCTACCGCGGGCTCCGGACCGACCGGTACACCTACACGGTCGGTCGCGACGCCGCCTTCTGCCTCCTCTTCGATCGCGACGCGGACCCGTTCGAGCTCCGGAACCGCTTCGGCGACCCGGGGGCCGCGAGCGAGCACGCCGATCTCCACCGCCGCCTCGAAGCGCGGCTGCTCGAGCACGAGGGCTCCCTCCCCGAGTACGTAGTGCGCGAGCGACCCGGGGCCTGAGGCGATGGACACCCCGACCGACTTGCCGCGCCCGAACGTGATCGTGATCGTCGCCGACGACCTCGGCGTCGGCGACGTCGGCTGCTACCACCCGGCCTCGAAGGTGCCCACCCCGAACATCGACCGCCTGGCGGCCCAGGGCGTACGGTTCACCAACGCGCACGCCGCGGCCGCGGTCTGCACGCCCTCGCGCTACGCGCTCCTGACGGGCCGCTACGGTTGGCGGACGCGGCTGCAGCGCGGGGTGCTGAGCGGCTACGCGCCGTCGCTGATCGAGCCCGAGCGACCGACGTTGGCCTCGGTCCTGAAGGGCGCCGGGTACGCCACCACCGCCGTCGGCAAGTGGCACCTGGGGATGGACTTCACGGCCAAGCCCGGCGTTGATCTCGACTTCCTCCGCGCTCCGTACACCGACCGCGCCTTCGAGGCGGCGATCGACTTCGAGGCGCCGATCGGCGGTGGCCCGCTGGGCGCGGGCTTCGAGCGCTTCTTCGGCACGGCCGGCTGCCCAACCTGCCACGCGCCGTACGCCTTCATCGAGGACGACCGCTTCCCGGTGCCGCCCAGCGAGTTCGACGACGCCCCGGTGTACACGAGCCGCGAGGGCGCGTGCGCACCCGGCTGGTCGCATCGCGACGTCGATGTGGCGTTCGCCGATCGCGCCGCGGCGTGGATCGAGGAGATGGCTGCCGGCGAGCGGCCGTTCTTCCTGTACCTGGCGGCGTCGGCGCCGCACGAACCCTGCGTCGAGGAGTTGGTGCCGCCCTTCGCGCGCGGACGCAGCCAGGCCGGTCCGCGCGGCGACCTCGCCTGGCTCTACGATTGGATGGTCGGACGCGTGGTCGACGCCCTCGAGCGCAGCGGCGTCCTCGATCGCACGCTGCTGCTGGTGACGAGCGACCACGGCGCCTTGCCCGGCGACCGCGTGCTCGGCGCCGACGGCGAGGTGCTCCGCGACGCCGCTGGCGAGGAGCCGTACCGAACGTACGGCCACGACCCCTCGGGCGGCTGGCGCGGCTCCAAGGCGCACGCGTGGGAGGGGGGCCATCGGGTGCCGCTCGTCGTGCGGCCGCCCGGTCCGCCCGGCGAGGCGATCGTCGAGGATCGCCTCGTGTCGCTCGTCGACCTCCTGCCGACCGTCGCGGACCTGATCGGCCTGCCGCTGCCCGAGGACGCCGCGCCGGACGGCGTCGCCTTCGCCTCCACCTTGAGCCCGAGCGCACCCGGGCGCGCCCCGCGCGAGCACCTCGTGCTCCACTCCGAGGCCGGCGTCTTCGGGCTCCGGGCAGGCACCTGGAAGCTGATCGAGGGGACCGAGGGCTCGGGGGGGTGGCCGCCGCCGGCCGGAGGCCCGCCGGTGCCCGGGGCGCCGGGCCAGCTATACGACCTCACCGTCGATCCCGGCGAGACCACCAACCGCTTCGCGGAGCGGCCGGACGTGGTCGCTCGGCTCGCGGCCCTGCTCGCCGCCGAGCGATACGGCGACAGAGCGCGGAAGGAGGTAGACCGTGCGGACCACCGCGTTTGAGGACCGGCCCAACGTCGTCGTCATCCTCACCGACGACACCGGCTATGGCGACCCGCCCTGCTACAACCCGGCCTCGCTCGACCCGATGCCGCACGTCGACGCGCTCGCCGGCGACGGGATTCGCTTCACCGACGCACACAGCGCGAGCGCGCTCTGCACGCCCAGCCGGTACGCGCTCCTGACCGGTCGGTACCATTGGCGCAGCCCACGCGACCGCATGCTGGTGAAGTCGTACGGACCGCCGATCGTCGAGCCGTGGCGCCCCACGCTCCCGAGGCTCCTCGGCGCGGCCGGCTATGGGACGGCGTGCGTCGGCAAGTGGCACCTGGGGTTCCGCTATCCGCGGCGCGGCGCTGCCGGCGGGTACACGACCGTGGAGTCCGAAGTCGACTTTGCTCAGCCGCTCGATGGCGGACCGTGCGACGTCGGGTTCGACACCTTCTTCGGCACCGCAGGATGTTCCACGTCGGATGCGCCCTACGGCTACATCGAGGATCGCCGGTACGTCGACATCCCCTCGGTCCCGTCGGACGACGCCCTGCATGCCCTGCCAGGGTTCACGCCGGGACTCATGGCGGAGGGCTTCGACCTAGAGGCCGTGGACGCTCGCCACGTCGAGAGAGCGATCGATTTCATCGATCGCCACCGCGCCCACAGACCACACGACCCCTTCTTCCTGTACTTGGCGTTGTCGGCACCGCACAACCCATGGCTGCCGCCCGATTTCGCCAAAGGTGCGAGCTCGGAGGGACCCCGAGGCGACATGAACGTCCTGGTGGACTGGTGCGTCGGTCGCATCGTCGAGGCGCTCGACGAGCGCGGCTTGCGCGACGACACGCTCGTCGTGTTCACCAGCGACCACGGTCCCATGCCGGGCGCCAACGGCCAAGGGTCCGCTGGTACGTTGCGCGGCTCCAAGAACATGGTCTTCGAAGGCGGCCACCGTGTCCCCTTCGTCGCGCGCTGGCCGGGTCGGATACCGACGGACACCACGTCGGACGAGCTCGTCTGCCTCACCGATCTCTACGCCACCCTCGCCGAGTTGTTGGGCCTCGAGGTCGGCGCGGACGCTGCGGAGGACAGCTGCTCGTTCCTCCCCGCCCTCCTGGCGACCGACCCCAACCGCAGCCTCGGGTCGGGTCCGGGACGACCGCACCTCGTGTCGGACGCCGGTGGACTCGACGGAAAGCTCGGCGACTTCGCGATCCGCCTTGGCCGCTGGAAGTTGATCCTGCTCTCTCGCACCGCGGACGGCGCCATCGCGCCACGGCGGCATCCGGTCGAGGACGCCCGCGACGGCGTTCTACTCTTCGACCTACGGGAGGATCCGAGCGAGCGGCACAACCGTGCCGCCGAACATCCCGACATCGTCGCGCGCCTGCGGGATCGCCTCGACCGCGCCCGAGCGCAGGGCGACCGCCTCGCTGGCGACGACCGCATGCACCTGGAGCATTGACCGCCGCTTCCTCGAAGGAGAACCCCATGACCATGATCCGGACGAGCTCCCTGCCCACCGCCACCCCGGCGTGCTCTGAAGCGCCGCACGCCGAGGGCGACGCGCACGCAGCCGCGCGCGCCGGACGCCGCTGATGCCCGCGACGCGCACGCTTACGGCGGTCGACCCGCGCACCGGCGAGGCGCTCGAAGCCGCGCACCCGATCCACGACGCGGCCACCGTGGACGCCGCCGCCGAGGCGGCCTGGGCGGTCTACCGCACCGGTGCGCTGCGCGACCGCACGCGCCGCGAGGCGCTGCTCCGGGCGGTCGCGCGGCGCCTCGAAGAGCGCGCCGACGCGGTGGTCGACGTCGCCGGTCGCGAGACCGGGCTTCCCGAGGCGCGCCTGCGCGGCGAGCTGGCGCGCACGACCGGCCAGCTGCGGATGTTCGCGGACCTGATCGCGAACGAGGCGTGGCGCGAGCCGCGCGTGGATCGCGGCGACCCGAATCGCACGCCGGCACCGAAGCCCGACGTCCGCTCACACCGCACCGAGCTCGGCCCGGTCGTCGTGTTCGGCGCGAGCAACTTCCCGCTCGCCTTCAGCACCGCGGGCGGCGACACGGCGTCGGCGCTCGCCGCTGGCTGCCCGGTGGTGGTCAAGGCGCACCCCGGGCACCCAGGCACGGCGGCCGAGGTCGGCGCCTGCCTGACCGCCGCCGTCGACGACGCGGGCCTTCCCGCCGGGACGTTCGCGCAGCTGTTCGACGCCGGGTTCGACGTCGGCCTGGCCCTGGTGCGGCACCCGCGGATCCGCGCCGTCGCCTTCACCGGGTCGCGGGCCGGCGGGCTGGCCCTCGCGCGCGAAGCCGCTTCGCGGGCCGTACCCGTCCCGGTGTACGCCGAGATGGGCTCGGTCAACCCGGTCGTGGTCCTCCCCGATGCGGCCGAGCGTCGCGGCGCCGACCTCGCCGCCGGCCTGCACGCGTCGTTCACGCTGGGCGTGGGCCAGTTCTGCACGAACCCGGGGCTCACCTTCGTCCCCGCGGGCACCGCCGGCGACGCCCTGCGCGACGCCCTCGCCGAGCGGGTCGCGGCCACGCCGGAGGGCGTGATGCTCAACCGCCGCGTGTGCGACGCGTACGGGTCAGGGATCGAGGCGCTCGAGGCAGCGGGTGCACGCGCCGTGGCGCGCGGTCTCGGCGACGGCTCGGCCGCCGGGTTCCACGCGATCGCTGCCGTCTATGAAGTCGATCTCGATGCGGTCCGGCAGCAACCGTCGCTGCTCGACGAGGTGTTCGGCCCCGCCGCCGTCCTCGTCCGATACCGCGACGTCGCCGAGGTCGAGGAGCTGGTCTGGCGCATGGAGGGCCAGCTCACGGCCACGGTCCACGCCGAGGTCGGCGAGGCAGAGCGGCACCCGGGCTTGCTGCGTGCCCTCGAGGATCGCGTCGGTCGCTTGCTGTTCGGTGGCTGGCCGACCGGCGTCGAGGTCGGCCCCGCGATGGTGCACGGCGGGCCGTTCCCCGCGAGCAGCGACGGCCGCTCGACCAGCGTCGGCACCCACGCCATCGAGCGCTTCACGCGGCTGGTGGCCTTCCAGGACGCCCCCGCGGCGCTCCTGCCCGTCCATCTGCGCGACGAACCCCGCTGACGCGCCGCGGCCGAGGGCGCCGCGCCGGCGTGCGCCGCGCCTTCAGTCGTTGTGGTACACGGCCTCCATCACGCTCCAGGACGCCTCGCCCGGGAGCGGTACCTGCATCGGGTCGCACCGCGCGAGCCACGCCCGGTTGCGTGGCTCCGCGTCGAGCGCCGCGAGGTCGCCGGCCAAGTCGTCGCCGTCGTACTCGTAGTACGCGAACTCGTACAGGCGCCCGTCCGGGAGCCGGTGCAGGAAGATCGTGAAGTTCGTGATGTGGTGCTTGCGCAGCAGGTCGCGGACGCCGGGCTCGTCGTCGGCGTGAAGGCGGCGATACTCCTCGACCGCTTCGTCGCGCAGACCGATGACCATGCCGACGCGCCGGACCGTGCGCTCGCTGGATTCGGGCATGCGTCGTCCTCCTCGTCGATCGCCGTGATCGCGCAGCCGCCGTGCGCGAAGCGGGCTCGTCGCCGATCGTCGCACGTCGACCGCGCCCCGAACGCACGCGCTAGGCACGCGCTAAGCGCTGGGCCGCCGCGCGAGCTTCGCCGCGTACATCGCGCGGTCCGCCCGGCGGAGCACCGCGGCCGCGTCTTCGTCGATGCCGGTCGAAACGACCGCGCCCACGCTCGGACCGTCGTAGGCCAGATGGGACCCACCCACGTCGAAGACGCCGGTCGCGAGCGTCGCGACGCGCCTGCGCAGGGCCTCCGCGTCGGCGTCCGGATCGGGACCGGTCGCGAACGCCAAGACCACGAACTCGTCGCCTCCGATGCGCGCGATCAGGTCGCCGTCGCGCAGTCCGTCGCGCCAACGACGCGCGAGCGCCACCAACAGTCGATCGCCGAACTCGTGGCCGAAGCGGTCGTTCACGTCCTTGAACCCGTCGAGGTCGACGAACGCCACGACCACCGACGTGCCGCCCCGGGCGGCGTTCGCCAGGGCGCGGGTCATGGACTCGGTCAACGCCCTGCGGTTCGGCAGACCGGTCAACGCATCGGTCATGGCGGCCGTGGCGAACTCGTGGCGCTCGGCACGCAAGCGTACGAGCAACTGGTCGCGCTCGACCTGACGCGCGACCAGCACCGCGAACATGCGCAGCAGTCGCCGCGCCTGCTCGGGGACCGCGACGCGATCGCCGCTCGCGGCGCACAGCGTGCCGTACAGCTCGCCGTCGCCGATCCGCACCGGCTCGCTCAGGTAGGTGGCGATCCCGAGCGCGCGCGCCGCGTCGGAGTCGCCCCATTGGCCCGCGACGTCGTCGCAGAACGGCGTTCCCTCGTCCAGCGCGCGTTTGCACAAGGCGTTGCCCCACGGCACGTGCAAACCCTCGGGGATCTCGAGGCGCTCCGGCTCGACGTTGCGCGCGTACAGGATCTCCTGCTCGTCGCGGTCGACGTGGACGGCGGTGAGGTAGGTCGACTCGAGGCCCGTGACCGACTGGAGCAACTCGAGCAGCGGACGAACCTGCTCCTCGAGGTCCTCGGCGCCGGCCACGACGTCGATCAACCGGTCCAGGACCGGATCCATGAGCACCCCCAATCGATCTGTCGGCGATTATGGCGCGTTCGCCGCGCCGGCGCGGTCAACGGGCGATGATGACGCCATGGACCGCATGCGCATCGGATTCCTCCACCCGGGCGCCATGGGCGTCTCCCTGGCCGCCACGGTCGTGCAGGGCGGCCACGAGGCGCTCTGGGCGAGCGCGGGGCGCAGCGCCGCCACCCGCGCCCGCGCCGACGAGCACGGCCTCGTCGACGTCGGCACGCTAGTGGCGCTGTGCGCGCGCGCGCACGTGGTGGTGTCGATCTGCCCGCCGCACGCCGCCGAGGACGTCGCCGGCGCGGTCGCCGCCGCCGGGTTCCGCGGCACCTACGTCGATGCGAACGCCATCGCCCCGGCGCGCATGACGCGCATCGCCGCCGACCTGAGCGCGCGCGGCATCGAGGTCGTCGACGGCGGCGTGATCGGCGGTCCGGCATGGACGCCGGGGACCGCCCTCCACCTGTCCGGTGCGCACGCGGCGGCCGTGGCCGCCCTCTTCGGCGGCGGGCCGCTCGCCACCCACGTGGTGGGCCCGGACGTGGGCACCGCGTCGGCGCTCAAGATGGTCTACGCGGCGCGCACCAAAGGAACGACCGCCCTGCTGCTCGCGGTGCTCGGGGCCGCCGATCGGCTCGGCGTGCGCGACGCCCTCGAGGCCCAATGGGACGCCGACGCCGCCGGCACCACCGCCGAGGCGCACGAGCGCGCTCTGCGGACCACGCGCAAGGCGTGGCGCTTCGCCGGCGAGATGGAGGAGATCGCCACCACGTTCGTCGCCGCCGGGATGCCGAGCGGCTTCCACGAGGCTGCGGCGGAGGTGTACTGGTCGCTGGCGGGGCTCAAGGACGCCGATCCGCTGCCCGAACTCGACGACGTGCTGGCGGCGCTGCCGACGGCCGGCGACGAGCGGCACCCTTAGGGCGCCGAACCGGCCGACCGCGGGGGACGCACCCTCGGCGACCCGCGTGCGGCACACCGGCACAGACTTCGCCGTGGGGGGCCGGGTAGCCTGGGGACGAGGTCGCCGCCCCGACGCGGCCCTTGGGAGGCCCCTATGAGCGAACTCGTCGTCTTCACGTACCAACACCCCGACCGCGCCGCCGAGGTCCTGCAGCACATCGCCACCCTCCAGCGCGAACACATCCGCAAGCCGGTCGTCACCATCGAGGACGCCGCCGTCGCCGTGAAGGGCGAGGACGGCCAGGTGCGGGTGCGGCAGACGCTCGAGACGGCGATGAAGGCGCGCACCGTGGCCTCGGGAAGCCTGTGGGGCGTGCTCGTCGGCTTCCTGTTCGGTGGGCCGCTCATCGGCGCGCTCGTCGGGGCCGGCGTCAGCTGGCTCGCGGGGCGCCGGATCGACATCGGGATCGCCAACGACTTCGTGCAGCAAGTGAGCGAGGACCTCAAGCCGGGCCGATCGGCGCTCCTGCTGCTCGTCAAGGACACGCCGATCGACACGCTCGCCGAGGTGCTCAACGCCCAGGGCGGGCGGCTGCACCACACGACGCTCTCCGACGAGGCCGCCGCCGCCTTCACCCAGGCCGCCGGAGCCCCCGAGATCTCGGCGCTCGGCCTCACGGACGAGGCCCCTTGACGGACGACGGTCCGACCAGGGCTCCCGCGCTCACGCCGCACCGCGGCCGACGGCGGCTCTCGAGGAGATCACGAACCATGCACATCGACCGCATCGGCGACCGCCCCTCGACCCCGGGAGCGCCGGAGTACTTCACCGGCACCGTCCGGCTCGACCCGCTCTTCCAGGCACCGGAGCCGGCGCGCGCCATGGGCGCCAACGTCACCTTCGAGCCCGGCGCCCGCACCGCGTGGCACACGCACCCCCTCGGCCAGACGTTGATCGTCACCGCCGGCTGTGGCTGGGTGCAGCGCTGGGGCGGACCGATCGAGACGGTCCGGCCGGGCGACGTCGTCTGGTTCCCCCCGGGCGAGAAGCACTGGCACGGCGCGACGGCGACGGTGGCCATGACGCACGTCGCCATCCAGGAAGCGCTCGACGGACGCGCGGTCGAGTGGCTCGAACACGTGAGCGAGGAGCAGTACTCGGGCTGAGCGGCGGTCTCGGTCAACTGCGCACGGGTAGGCACGAAGCCGGTGCTACGTTGGAATTCCTCCCTGGTTCGCAGGGACGGCGTGAAGATGCGCCTTCGGCGCGCTTGGATCCCCATGGAACAACGAACGGTCGTACCGTCCACGAGCACCCTCGTGGGTCAAACCCCGTGCACGACGTCGGCTCGTGGAGGGCCGCCCAAATGAACAACACCGACCATCGCACGCAGCTGCTCTCGGCCGGCAGCTTGAACGGCACCAAGATCGTCAACCTTGATGGCGAGGACCTCGGGAAGCTCGAGGAGCTCATGCTCCACCTCGACAGCGGCGAGGTCGCCTACGCGGTCGTCTCCTTCGGCGGCTTCCTAGGCATGGGCGAGAAGCACTTCGCCGTGCCCTGGGAAGCGCTGACCGTCGACACCGACGAGCACCGCATCGTCCTCGACGTGGACCGCAAGAAGCTCGAGAACGCGCCCGGATTCGATAAGGACGCGTGGCCCACCACCGCCGAGACCGGGTGGATGACCGACGTCTACCGCCACTACGGGGCCACGTACCAGCCGCACGCCTCGAACGAACGCGATGCGACCGAAGCACCCTTCGCTCCGCTCCGGAGGCAGTGACCGTGCTCATGACCATCGCGATCGTCCTGCTCGTCCTCTGGCTGCTCGGGCTCGTCACGGGCACGACCTTGGGCGGCTTCATCTACGTATTGCTCGTGGTCGCCGCCGTGTTGTTCGTGTTGCGGCTCTTCGGCAACCGCGGGTCGACGGCGAGCTGACAACGCCTCACGACCAGGATTCGAGCGCGCCGGTGCCTTCGGGCACCGGCGCGCTCCAATGGCGTGCGCTGCTCGCGCTCATCGCCCCGCGTCGATTGCGAACCGGCACACGTTGGGGCGTCGGACCCTTGGCCTAGACTCCTGTCTCGCCACTCGTGCAAAGAAGGTGCCCCGTGAAGACCGCCGACCTACTCCTGCTGACCGCTGCGTTCCTGTCGTTCCTGTTCTCCGTCTACCTCTGGTTCCAGGGGCAGCGGGAAGAGGGCTTGTTCGTAGGGATCTGGGTCCCATCGATCCTCTCCCTCGGCAGCTTCCTGCGCTCGGCGTTGCGGAGGGCGTGACGTGTCGACGGCCATCATCTTCGGCGTGGGCGTGGGGGTGAGCCTGCTCGTCGTGGCGTACGCCGTTCTGCTCACGCTCGCCTCGCGAGAGGACGCCAAACGGCCTGGACCGTGAGCATTCGGGGGACGACGTGAGCGCGTAGCGCCGAGTGCGCCCCGAGGCTCGAGCGGGCGTCGATCGACGTCCCTTGGACCCACGTTGCGCCAATGCTCACGTGTGTATGATGTGTAGGTCACTCACGCGAGGGGGCGTCCGTGCACATCGTCAACCCACCCACCACGCCTGCCGGAGCGCCCCTCGCCGCCGTCGGGTTCGAGTTGCTCCACTTCGGCCTCAAGAACGCGCGCGCATGCGTCTTCCCCGTCTTCATCTTCGCGATGCTGGCGCTCTCTCAAGCCGTATCGCTCCCGATCGCCCGCTACGACTTCCTGCTGCTCGCATGCCTGGGGATGCAGGGGCTCATGCTGGCGACTGGGCTCGAGACCCGGGACGAGCTCAAGGTGATCACCCTCTTCCACCTGCTCGGGCTGGGGCTCGAGCTGTTCAAGGTGCACGCCGGCTCGTGGTCGTACCCGGAGGACGCCCTGTTCAAGGTCGGTGGGGTGCCGCTCTACAGCGGCTTCATGTACGCCAGCGTCGCGAGCTTCATGATCCAGGCGTGGCGGCTGTTCGGGCTGCGCTTCCTCCGCTGGCCACCGACGCTCTTGGTCGTGCCGCTCGGAGCGCTCGTCTACCTGAACTTCTTCACCCACCACGCGCTGCCCGACCTGCGCTACGCGCTGATCGCCGCGGTCCTGGTGGTGTTCGGCCGCACGCGCATCGCCTTCACCCCGGTCTCGACGACGCGCCGCATGCCTCTCGTGCTGGCGTTCCTCTTGATCGGCGTCTTCGTCTGGTTCGCCGAGAACATCGCGACGTACCTCGGCGCTTGGCAGTACCCCGACCAGAGCGACGGGTGGCGCTTGGTGAGCCCTGCGAAGCTCACCTCCTGGTCGCTCCTGGTGATCGTCAGCCTGCTCGCCGTGGTGCAGCTCAAGCGTGCGAAGGGCGCGCGTCTGGGGCAGGCACAGGACGTGGTCGAGGACCGAGGCTGGGGTGCGGCGGGGCGAACCGTCCGGTCGTGGGTGGGCGCCCGCGATCGCCGACGACCTCGAGCCGGGCGGAGCTGGCGGCGAGGGTGAAGGTGGCGGGCACGCTCGATCGAGGCGTTCTCGATCCAGTCGTACCCGAGCGCGAGCGCGACGCCCGACGACAGGCCGTAGGGGCTATGGACCATGGCGAACAGGTTCACCACGAACGGGTCCTCCTCCGCGTCGTAGCGCACGCCCGTCGTGTGCGGCGGCAACGTGTAGCGACCGTCGCGCATCCAGCGGCAGGCAGCGATGTACGGCGCGGCGTGGCCCGCCTCGTGGATGGTTCGTGTTGCGGTCGTCGCCCTGGCCGCCTATGCCCCGGATCTGCACGGGGTAGGTGTCCGCGCCTGGGACCGCGTCGAACCGCAGCACCATGAGCGTGCAGCCGTAGGCTCGGCCGCGCGAACAGCGCCTGGGCCGAGATGGCCGTCCAGTCTTCCGCCGCGATCGAGTCGGAGAGGTCGAGCATGACCTTGGCGACGTCGCCGCCGACCATCATCGTCTGAACGGCCGCGGCGATCGCGCTGGCGCTCGCCCGCGCCGACAGGCGCCGCTCCATCGCCTGGACACCGGCCCGGTTCCGATCGCTCTCGATGAGCGCCTCGGTGATCGTGTCCATCAGCTCGAGGCGGAACTCGCGGCTCTCGACGAGCCGGTCGATCGCGAAGCGCAAGGCGTCCGCGTAGCCGGACCGGCCGGCCCGCAGGTACACGCCCAGACCCAATAGGTGCTCGTCGGCGATGATGCGGACCCGCGTGCGCATCTGCGTCAGCTTGTTCGCGTCGTACTTGGCCAAGGTGCCGAGCCCGTACACCTCGACGAGCGGCAGCAGCAGTTCGTCGAGGAACAGCTCCAGCGACTTCTCCAGGACGATGTCGTCCCACGCGTCGTGGAAGCCCTCGAACCGAGGGTCGGCCATGATCGGCGGCACGCTGGCGCTGGTGCTGGGCCCCAGGAGCACGACCTGGTAGTGGGTGCGGCTAGCGCCCAAACGCCTGGCCAGGTTCAGGTGCGGGCTGAGGACCGGCGCCCAGGGGGCGTCGCCCGTGAGCACGTCGAAGATCGCGTCGAGGGCCTCGAGCTGCCCGGTCGCGGGCACGTCCACCTGTTCGACCAGCTCCGGTGGATCGATGGGGGTCTCCACGCCGTCCGCGTTCGCCCAGGCGACCTCGTAGGCGAGCAGCGCTGCGGGACGCCGGAAGCCGTTCTGCGCCACCACGTGCGGAACGAACGGCGCGGTCGGATCATGCCGCACCGTAGGCGGGGCTCCTTCAAGCCGACCTCAAACGGGCTCGCCGGCGCCCCGCGACCGCGCCCAGCGACGGGCCACCGCGCGCCGCGCAAGCTCGCGCTGGGTCCGCGCCAGCGCACCGAAGTCCTCGAGCGTCGCGGTGCCACCCCGAACACGTCGGTCCAGGGCCTCACCGAGGGCCACCAGCTCGTCGCACGCCATCGCGGCGAGCTCTTGGTCGGGTCCATGCGCCCGCGCGCGTTCGTGGTCGTCGCTCGTCAACCGACCGGTCTCCCGTCCGCTGCCCCGCAGCCGATCGAGGGAACCCTACGCAGGGGCGCCTTAAGCGGGAGCTAAACGACCCGCCGCGGTGGGGGTTCCCGCCACGGAACAGCGTGGGGACGCGCTCGCTATACTCCGAGGACCCGTGACGACCAGCTTCCGCCCCCAGGCCGATGGCCACTACTTGGCGAGAGCGCGCCTCGTCGACCGGCTGCCCGACGCGCCCGGCTTCGTGGTGTCGCTCGAGGCGCCCTACGGGTACGGCAAGAGCGTGCTCGCGAGCCAATGGGCGGCGCGCCTCGAGGCCGGAGGCTGGCGCACGACCTGGTTGGCCGCCGGCGGCCGTGACCCACGCTCGCTCCTCACCACCGAGCTGGGCCTGCCGGCGGGATCGCCGTGGAGCGCGTTGCTCGACCTGCTCTGGTCGCAGCCGACGCTGCTGGTGCTCGAGGACCTCGAGAGCCTGGACGATCCCGAGGAGCTGTCGCCGCTGCTCCGAGACGTCCGCGGCCTCCTCCTGCTGGCCAGCCGCGGTCCCGTTCCCGCGTCCGAGATGCCGCGCCTGGTCACGAGCGGCCGGCTCGTCCGCCTCGGTCCAGACGAGCTCGGTTTCACCGACGCGGAAGCCGCGCAGCTCTTCGACGACGCGGACACCGCGCGGCAGCTGTGGACCCGGGCCAACGGCTGGCCGCTGCCGCTGCACTTCGCCTCCCTGACAGGCGGCATGCCGGACGACCAGGCGCTGGTGGCCGGCATCCGGTCGAGCCTGAAGCCCGAGGCTTGGGACGAAGCGCTGCTCCTGGCCACGCTTCCCCAACTCTCGGCCGACACGGCCGTGCCCGCGACGCGGGCGCTGGCGCGCAGCGGGTACGTCCAGTTGAGCGACACGGGGTTCCGGCTGCACGCCCTGGTGGCGGAGGCGATCGTGGCCGCCCATAGCGAGGCGGTCCTCGCCGCCCTGAAGCGGTCGGCCGAGCGACTTCCGAAGGTGATGTACGGCGAGGCCCTGGAGCGCCTCGGCGACCACGCCGCGCTGCTGCCGCTGCTCGAGGAGCCGCGGGCGCAGGCGTTCCGCAAGGCGCCCGAGACCTTCCTCCGCTGGGATGCGCTCGTCTCCGCCGCGCCCAGCGCGCTGCGGCACGTGACGGCGGGGGCGGCGCACAAGGTGCTGGGGCGCTTCCCGGAGGCCGTGGCGCGGCTCGATCGCGCGCTCGAGCTCGGCGGTCTGACGCCCGACGACGAGCTCTTCGCCCTGAAGGAGTTGGTCTGGTCGTTGGCGCTCGTCGACAACGACCGCGCGCTCGAGGTATTCGCACGCGGCGAAGCCATGCTGGACGGCGTCGACCCGGAGCTGGCCGGCCGCTTCCTCTCCGACGCCTCGTTCGTCGACACGATGGCCGGGCGCTTCGACGCCGCTGCCGCCAAGCTCGAGCGTTCGCTGGCGGTCCTGCCGGCGGACAGCGTCTTCCGCAGCGCCACGCAGATCAACCGGGCGCTCAACCGCTGGGACGCCATCGGCGATTACGACGGACGCGTCGCGGCCCAGACGCGCACGCTGGACGCCGTGTGGCGCCTGTACCCCAGCGACGCCCCGGGCCAATGCCGCGACCTCGCGATGCTGCACGCGTGGGCGGGCGAGCACGCGACCGCGCGCAGCTACCTCGAGCAAGCGCTGCGCGGCGAGCGGGCCAACCCGATCGTCGGGCTGGAGGCGCGGGCAGGCCTGGCGGCGCTCGACGGCGACTCGAGCGCCTTCCCGAAGCTGCTCGAGCGCGCCCGCGCCTGGGGAAGCGAGGACGCGGCCGACGTCATCGCCATGCGGGCGATCGAAACGCTGCCCGATGGCGCCCCGATCGCCGACGCGCGGGCGTACTTCGGCGCGTTGACGTCTTCGGGCCTGGCGGTCGCCGCCTACGCCAGGCGCCTGGCCAGAGCGGGCGAGCGCGACGAGGCGCTGCGGCTGATCGCCGACGCCGCTGCCACCCACACGCCGCGCGGCTACCAGCTCTTCCTGGCGGCGGCGCGCTTCTCGATCACCCGACTGGATACCGACCTGGACGCCTTCCTGGCGCTCACCACCGCCGGTCCGCGGCTGCTGCCCGGGCTCGTCCCCCTGGCCGAGCTGCCGCGCGAGCGTCCCGAGCTCGCCGCCGCCTACCCTCTGGCCGACGTGCTCGCGTCGTCCTGGAAGGAGGCGGTCGCGGTGCGCCTGGACGAGGTGCCCGACCTGGAGCTGCGGGTGCTCGGCGGGTTCGACCTGCGCTTCATGGGCCGGAGCCTCGACTTGACCGACCGACAGAAACAACTGGTGACGCTGTTCCTCCTGGGCCTGAGTCGCGAGGAAGTGGCCGAGGCGATCTGGCCCGAGGTCGACCGGGCCAAGCAGCGCAACAACATGGGGGTGCAGTTCAGCCTGATGCGGCGCGTGGTCGAGCCCTGGGGGACGCCCACCTTCGTGTTCGAGGACGGGCTTCGGCGCGTCTCCTCCGACCACGCGCGCGTGCTGGCCGCCCTCGAGACCGGTGATGCCGAGCAGGTGCTGAAC
>JAGXHO010000162.1 GCA_024636105.1 Trueperaceae bacterium
AGCAACGTCGCCGGCATCCTCCCGCTCGTGGGGGCTCTCCAGGCCAAGGGGCTCGCGATGGGCACGCTGCTCGCGTTCATGATGGCGGTGGTGGCGCTCTCCCTCCCCGAGATGATCCTGCTGCGCCGGGTGCTGAAGGTTCGCCTGATCGCCATCTACGTGGCCGTGGTCGGCACGGGCATCCTCTTCACCGGCTACCTCTTCAACGCCATCCTGGTTTGACCCCCACCCGCAAGGAGACTTCATGAACGTCAAGGTGCTCGGACCCGGCTGCGCCAACTGCAAGGCCACCGTCGCCCTCATCGAACGGGTCGCCAAGGCCAAGGGCCTCGACGTGACCGTCGAGAAGGTCGAGGACCTGCAGAGCATCATGGGCTACGGCGTGATGGCCACCCCCGGCGTCGTCATCGACGGCAAGGTCGTCCACGCCGGTGGGCGCCCTAGCCAGACCAAGATCGAGCAGCTGCTCGGCGCCTGAGGCGTCGCCGAAGACGCGCCGATGCGCCCCGCCGGCCGGGCCCACCCGCCGGCCGGCATGGTCTATCGTAGATCGACGATGAACGATCACCGCCCCCTCCCGATGCTCGAGAGCACCCCCGAAGCGCCCGCAGACGGTGCCGACACCGCGGCGGCGGCGCCCGTCGCGGACGACGCCCGCCTCGCCGCCCTGGCCAAGGCCCTCGGCCACCCCGCCCGGGTGCGCATCCTCCGGCACCTCCTCGCCGCGGACGCGTGCATGTGCGGCGCGATCCAGGAGGTCGTCCCGCTCGCCCAATCGACGGTGTCGCAGCACCTGAAGGTGCTCAAGGGGGCCGGGCTCATCACGGGCGAGATCGACGGCCCGCGCGTCTGCTACTCACCCGCCCGCGCAGCGATCGCGGAACTGACGGCGCTGCTCCACGGGCTCGAGCCCGACGCCCCGATCGCCGGTACGGAGCCCGCCGATGCCTGACGCCAAGCGCAAGAAGCGCCTCTCGTTCCTGGATCGCTACCTGACGCTCTGGATCTTCGTCGCCATGGGGCTCGGCGTGGCGATCGGCTCGCTGATCCCCGGGTTCTCGCGCGCGCTCGACGCGATGAGCGTCGGCGCGACCAACGTCCCCATCGCCATCGGCCTCATCCTCATGATGTACCCGCCGCTCGCCAAGGTGCGATACGGGAAGCTGCCGCAGGTGTTCCGCAACGTCCGCATCCTGGTGCTCTCGCTGGTCCAGAACTGGCTGGTCGGTCCGCTCCTGATGTTCTTCCAGGCCGTCACCTTCCTGCGCGACTACCCGGAGTACATGATCGGCCTCATCCTGATCGGGCTCGCCCGCTGCATCGCCATGGTGCTCGTCTGGAACCAGCTGGCCGACGGCGACAACGACTACGCCGCCGGCCTGGTGGCCTTCAACAGCGTCTTCCAGCTGCTGTTCTTCAGCGTCTACGCCTACGTCTTTATCACCGTCCTGCCGCCGCTCTTCGGGCTGCAGGGGAGCCTCGTCGAGATCACGATCGGCGAGATCGCGCTCGCGGTCTTCATCTACCTGGGCGTGCCCTTCATCGCGGGCATCCTCAGCCGGGTGCTGCTCATCCCGGCCAAGGGCCAGGAGTGGTACGACCGCGAGTTCGTGCCGCGCATCAGCCCGATCACGCTTTCGGCGCTGCTCTTCACCATCGTGATGATGTTCGGCCTCAAGGGCGGCACGATCGTGCAGATCCCGCTCGACGTCGTGCGCATCGCGGTGCCGTTGGTCCTGTACTTCGTCATCATGTTCACGGTCAGCTTCTTCATGGGGCGGGCGTTCGGCGCCGACTACCCGCGGACCGCCACGCTCGCCTTCACGGCCTCGGGGAACAACTTCGAGCTCGCGCTCGCGGTCGCGATCTCGGTCTTCGGTCTAGGCTCAGGCGTCGCCTTCGCGGCGGTGATCGGGCCGTTGGTCGAGGTGCCGGTGTTGATCGCGCTGGTGGGCGTCGCGCTCTACTTCCGCAAGCGCTTCTTCCCGGCGGCGCACGCGACGGCCACCCCGGCGTCGGCACGCCGTACGACCGCGGGCGGCGCGCGTTGAGCGAGCACGCCGTGGGCGGTCAAAGGACCGCCGCGATGCCCCGCGGTAGGGTCGGGAATCCGACATGGCCCCGACGCCGCTCCTCGCCACCAAGCTCTTCGCTCCACCGATTCGCGCCGACGCCGTGGCGCGCCCGGGTCTGGTCGCGCGGCTCGAGGCGGGTCTTCGGCAACGCCTGACGCTGATCGCGGCGCCTGCCGGTTTCGGGAAGTCCAGCGTGGTCGCTGCGTGGGCCGCCCGCACCTCAGTGCCGGTGGCCTGGCTTTCGCTCGACGAGGAGGACCGCGCCCCGCTTCGCTTCCTGGCCTACGTGATCGCTGCGCTGCAACAGGTGGAGCCGGGTTCGGGCGAGGGGACGCTGCGCGCACTGCATGCGGCTCGGCCGCCGGCACCGATCGCCGCCGCGACCACCCTCGTCAACGAGTTGGCCGCCACGAACGGCCCGATCGCGCTCGTGCTGGACGACTACCACCTGGTGGACGTCGACCCCATCGCCGAGGTGATGGCGTTCCTCGTCGAGCACGCACCGCCGCGATGGCACCTGATGCTCACGACGCGCGTGGAACCGAACCTGCCCATCGCGCGGATGCGGGCGCGCGGCCAGGTGCACGAGCTGCGCTCCGAGGACCTTCGTTTCGACGAAGCCGAAGCGGCGGCCTTCCTCACCCGAACCATGGGCATGGCCGTGACCGCGGACGACGTGCGCGAGCTCGAGGCACGCACCGAGGGCTGGGCGGCCGGGTTGCAGCTCGCGGCGTTGGCGCTGCGCGGCCGCGACGACGTCGCCGCGTTCGCGCGCTCGTTCGGAGGCGACCACCGGCACGTGCACGATTACCTGACGCACGAGGTGCTGCGAAGCCAGTCCGCGCAAGTGCGCTCGTTCCTGCTCGCGGTCTCCGTGCTCGACCGACTGTGCGGCCCGCTCTGCGACGCCCTCACCGGCGGTAGCGACGGCACCGCCCGCCTCGACGGGCTCGAACGCGCGAACCTATTCCTCGTGCCCCTCGACGACGAGCGGCGCTGGTATCGGTTCCACGCGCTGTTCGCGGAGGCATTGCGCGCCGAAGCGCGGCGCACGGCCGCCGCCGACCTGCCGGGGCTCCATCGCCGCGCGAGCGCTTGGTTCGCGGCTCAGGGGTGGACGGGCGAGGCAATCCACCACGCCCACGCGGCCGGCGATGTCGATGGCGCCGCGCGACTGCTCGAAGCGGCGTGGCGCCCGTTGGACCGGGCATACCAGACCCCCACCTGGCACGCATGGGCGCGCCGCCTGCCCGAGGCGTCCCTGCGCGCCCGTCCGGTCGTGGCGCTGGGCATGGCCTGGGCGCGCCTGGGCGTCGGCGACCTCACCGGCGCCACGCGCTGGCTCGGCGCCGTCGAACGGTGGCTCGAGGCTCGGTCCAGTGAGGACGCCGGCACCGCGAACGCCGCCCTCGCGCGCGACGTCGGCGACAACCTGGCGTTCCGATCGCTCCCGTCGCGGATCGCCGCCGCGCACGCCTACGTGGCGCAGGCGACCGGCGACACCGCGCAGGGCGAGGCCCACGCGCGGCGGGCGCTCGACCTCGCGCCCGACGACGACCCGGGCGTGGGCGCCTTGCCGGCCGGCCTCCTGGCCTTGACGTACTGGGCGCGCGGCGACCTGGACGCAGCGCTGACCACGTTCCGCATGGGCATGGCGGGGTTCCGCGCGATGGGCGACGTCGCCGCAGCCACGAGCTTCACCTTCGGGATCGGCGATGCGTTGATGGCTCAGGGGCGGCTGCGGGAGGCGCAGCGCGCCTTCGAGGACGCGCTCCGCGTGGCCGAGGACGATCCGAGGCTGCCCGGCGTCGCCGAGCTGCACGTCGGGCTCGCGGACGTCTTGGTCGAGTCGGGCGACCCGATCGGCGCCACCGCGCACCTCGGCGCCGCCGACGCGCTCGGCGACGATGCGGTGCTTCCCGGCGACGCTGGTCGCCTCGCAGCGGAGTTCGCTCGGGTCGCCCTCGCGCTCGGCGACGCCGAGACGGCCCACGCGCGGCTCGACGAGGCCGAACGCCGGAAGGTCGCCGGACCGGTCCCCGACGTGCGGCCGACGGCCGCGATCCGCGTCCGTGTCTGGTTGGCGCAAGGCCGCTGGTCCGAGGCGCGCTCGTGGGCCGACGCGCTCGGCGACGCGCTCGCTCGGGTGCCTGGCTACGTCGACGAGTACGTGCAGCTGACCGCGGCGCGGGTGGGCTTGGCGACGTTCCGCATCGAAGGGAAGCAGGACGCCCTGGAGCGGACCGACGCGCTCCTGATTCGGGTCGCGGACGCCGCTGCAGCGCACGGCAGGTTGGGTGCGCTCGTCGAGGCTCAGGTGCTGCGCGCGTTGGTGGCGCAGGCGGCCGGCGACCTGGAGTCCGCGACCGCGTCGTTGACTGCGGCGCTGCACCACGCCGAACCCGAGCGGCGGCGGGCGGTCTTCGTCGCCGAAGGACCGGCGATGGCCCGGCTGCTCCACGTCGCCCTCCAGCGCGGCGCCCCGCGCGCGTTCGTGCGTCAGCTCCTCGACGACCTGCGCGCCGACGGCGAGCGCCCGCGCGTGCGCCGCGACTTCGTCGAACCGCTCAGCGAACGCGAGCGCGACGTGCTGCGGCTGCTGCGCGGCACCCTCACGGGTCCGCAGGTCGCGCGCGAACTCGGCATGTCGGTCCACACGCTGCGCTCCCACACCAAGAGCGTCTACGCCAAGCTCGACGTCCACGGGCGCCGCGAAGCCGTGGTGCGCGGGATCGAACTCGACCTCATCTGAGCCTCACCACGGTTGGGGATGCGGTCTCCCCACGTCCGTCCCTAGGGTCGGCGGTGTCGAACGCATCCGCCCCATCGCGGGCAGCACCGACCCTTGGAGGACTCCTCATGACCTTCCCGCTCACCACCCTTTCGATCACCGCCGCCGCGCGCCTCGCCGGCGTCTGGTACCTACTCCTTGCGATCTTCGGAGCCTTCGCCGAGTTCGGTGTTAGGCAACGCCTGATCGTCTCCGGCGACGCCGCGGCCACGGCCCAGAACCTCCTCGCCCACGCCAACCTGTTCCGCTTCGGGATCGTCGCGGAACTGCTCGGCCAAGTGGTGTTCGTCCTGCTCGTCTTCGCGCTCTACGACCTGCTGAAGGTCGTGCACCGCCGCCGCGCGGTGCTGATGGTGGTCCTCGTCCTCCTCGCGGTGGGGATCACGGTCCTCAACCTGGTCCACCAAGCAGCCGCCCTGATCGTGCTGGACGGCGGCCTCTGGACGGCGGCGTTCGAGCCGGCGCAGCGCGAGGCGCTCGCCACCCTCTTCCTCGACCTCCACGGGTTCGGGTACAAGGTCGTGGCCCAGGTCTTCTTCGGGCTGTGGCTGCTGCCGCTGGGGGCACTCATCGTCCGCTCCGGCTTCATCCCCAAGGTGATCGGTTGGTTCCTGGCGCTCGCCGGCATCGGCTACCTGGTCGACGTGCTCCTCGCTGCGATGGTCCCGAACGTCGGCTTCGTGCTGAGCGAGTACACGTTCGTGGGCGAGGTCCTGCTTCTGGGCTGGCTTCTGGTGAAGGGCGTCGACGGCGACGCCTGGCGGGCGCGCCGCGCACAGGCGCTCACGGCGCCCGCCTGATCACCGCCTGACCCGAACGCTGCCCATGCCCCCCGAACGACGGCGACCCTCGCGCAGTGCGCGAGGGTCGCCGACTTCCGGGCGTGCGTTGCGGTCACTCCTCGATCGGGTAGCCGGCCGCCTTCCACGCGTTGAAGCCGCCCGACATGTTGCGAACGTTCGTGTAGCCGGCGAGCTTCAGGAGCGAGAGCGCGTAGTTGCCGCGGGTGCCGGCGGCACAGTAGACGATCATCGGGGTGTTGAGGTCGGTGGGGAGCTCGCCCAAGCGGCCGGCCAGCTCGGTGACGGGGATGAGGACGGCATTCTCGAGGCGGCCGAGGTCGAACTCGTCCTGGCGCCGCACGTCGAGCAGGAAGGGCTCGACTTCGAAGATGAAGTTGAGCGAATCCTCGACGTTGACCTGGAGCCAGCCGGCCTGGCTCGCTTCGTTGATGATGGTGCCGTATTGCTCGGTGGCGGCGTTCTGGGCGAAGGCACCGGAGGCGAGGAGGGCGGTGGCGAGGACGATCAGGAAACGTTTCATTCTGGTAGGACTCCTTTCGGCAAGGACGCGCTCTGCGCCCTAGAACCCGAAGAACTGGGCCTGACCGGCTTCGACGATCAGGCTGCGAACGACCGTGGCGCCGACCAAGGGAAGGACGGCGGCGGCCAAGGGGACCCGGCGCACGAGCGCCGGGGTGGCGACGAGGAGGATGAGGCCGACGATCAGCCACAGGCCGTCGTGCTGCCAGAACGCTTCGAAGGCCGCGCGCGTCTCGGCGGTGCCGAGAGCGAGGCCGACGAGGTAGACGGCGGCGACGCCGGCGCTCGAGAGGCTGAGCGGGGTCAGAAAGCGGGCCGCCCACGGCTGCTTGAGCAGCGCCGCGATCGCGACGACCGTGGTCATGCCGGTGAGCGGGAAGAGGAGGATCAGGAGCGGCGTCCAGAGCGGCCGGTTGAGGTTGGCCGCGAGCGCCCAGCCCGGGTAGAACATGGCCAGCGCCGCGCCGACGGTGATGCCGGCGGCCCACAGGAACCGCGGCCCCTTGGCGATCCAGAGGAAGAAGGCCGAGCCCAGCGACAAGATCAGTCCCCACGCGCCGACCCAGATGGGGGCGGTCGGCGTGAACGA
>JAGXHO010000163.1 GCA_024636105.1 Trueperaceae bacterium
GCGCCGCTCGAGCGACCGTCCGAACCGCCCACGCCGCCAGGCCCCGACCGCGTCCGGGAGGTGCCCGATGAGGAACGCGTAGGCGGCGGCCACGGCACCCTCGGGGTTCGCCGCAGCTGACGTCCGCAACCGCGACCGCGGCGCCGCCGTCGGCGTGGGCACGAGCGTCGCTGCGCCGGAGCGCTCGGCGACCGCGTCGACGAGCGCCGCCCACGCCTCGTCGACGGGCGCACCCGCCAACCACGCCTCCACCGCACGGTCGAGCGCCGCGTACACCGGTCCCCAGCGCAGTTCGTCGAGCGCATCGTCCAGCGAAGCCACGCCATCGTCCCCGTAGGCCGCGGCGACGCGCGCGAGCGAACCGTCCGGGTCTTGGCGTTCGTGCACGTCGACGTACACGCGGCGCCCGAAGCCCTCGAGGTCGAAACTCCATCCGGCGCGAACGACGTCCTCGGCGGCGCGCACGACGGTCACGCCGCGCACCAGGTCGCGCGCGACGACGAACCGCCCCTCCCCACCGTTCAAGCCGAGCGCTTCCGCGACCGAGACCGTGCGCGCCGCGGCTCCGGCCTGCGGCACGAACGGGGTCGACCGCCCGACGCTCCCCGTCGAGCGCGGATGCCGGTGGTTGACGATCACCAGCGACCGCCCGCCGCCCGCGTCGTTCGTGTAGGCGAAGACGTCTTCGTGCACCGCCCCGTCGTCATCGAGGGCGTCGTACAGGCGGAACGCCTCGGCGCCGGCGAAGGCCGCGCGGTGCCGGAGCACCGGGACCAACTCGCGCTCGTGCCGATCGACGAGCCACCCCTCGGGGCGCTCGTCGAGCTTGGCGCGCCGGAACTCCATCCCGTACTTCTCGCGGTACCCCTCGAGTTGTCCGTGGCCGATCATCGGCAGGCCCGGCATGGTGGCCAGCAGCGTCGCCACGGCGAAGTAGCGGTCGCCATCGCCGAACTGCTCGCGCGCCGACTCCTCGTCCGGGTTGTTCATGAAGTTGACGTAGCGCTGCAGCACCCGCGGGTCGAACTCGAGCAGCTCCTTGAGGATGCGCCGGTAGCCCGCGTTGTCCTGGTCGCGCATCATGTGCATGAACGCGCTGTTGTACACGCGGTGCATGCCCAGCGACCGCACGAAGTAGCTCTCCATCATCCAGAACGCTTCGGCGAGCAACAGCGTGTCGGGGACCTCGGCCGCCACGCGCTCCACGACCGTGCGCCAGAACTCTCCGCCTACCGCGGCCTCGAACTCCTCGTCCGTCATGGAGCCGAAGCGCCCGCGCGAGGGCACGCCGCCCCCTTCGCCCGGCGGCGGGAACCAGAGCCGCCGCACGTGGCGCTTCGCGAGCGTCATCGCGGCGTCGAACCGGATGATCGGCGAGCGCCTCGCCACCTCGACGATCGTGCGCAGCACCGCCTCGCGCACGTCGGCGCGCAGGTAGTCGAGTTGCGCGGTGTCGTTCCACGGCATCGTGGTGCCGTCGTTCCCGTGGTAGACGTACCGAACCTCGCCGGTCGCGCGGTCGCGGCGCTCGAAGACGACCGCCGCGTCGCTGCCGTCGTAGTAGTGGTCCTCGATGCGGATCTCGACCCGCGGATCGCCCGAGAGGTCCGGGCCGGTGAAGGTGTACCCCGGGTACGGCGGGTGCGGCAGCTGCACGAAACGCTCCGGATGCTCCACCACCCACCTTCCGTCGATGCCCACGTGGTTGGGCACCATGTCGGTCGCCATGCGGATCCCGTGGCGCGCGGCGCGCACCTTGAGCGCCTCGAAGGCCGGCTCGCCCCCGAGATCGTGGGCGATCGAATAGTCCTCGAGGGCGTACGCCGACGCCACCGCGTCGTGCTGGCCGCGCAAGTGCTTGATCCGGCGCGACGCCTCACTGCGTTGCCACACGCCGATGAGCCACAGAGCGTTGATCCCGCGCCGGGCGAACTCGGCCAGGGCCGCATCGGGCACCTCGTCGAGGCGAGCCACCGCCACCCCGTGGTCGCGCGCCAGCTGTTCGAGCCACACGTACGTGCTCTTGGCGACCATCACGACCTTGGGCATCCAGTCGCCATCGGGGCTGAAGCGCTCGGCCTCGTCCTCGCCGAACCGCAGCTCGGCGCGACCGGGCGGCGGCGGGCGGCCGAGACCGCCGCCGCGCGCCACGTTCGCCTCGCTGACGCTCGCGAGCGCATCGAGGAGCCGGACGAGCAGCGCGTGGAACGCGTCGCCCAACACCGCCCCCCACGCCCGCTGCACGTACCGAAGCTGCGCCTCGAGGTCGTCGGGGTGGGCGCGCGCCGGTTCCTGCAGCAGCTCGAACAGCGACACGCCCGGTCGTCCGGGGAGCCCCGGGCGGTCGTCGAGGTGGCCTCGGAGCGAGTCGATCAGGGCGTCGAACGGCACCAGCGCAGCGAGCGGCGCGACGTCGACCAGCAGCCGCGCTGCCCGCAGCGCCGGGTTGGCGTTCGCCAACCAGCAGGTCCACGCCTCCTCGATCGCCACGTGCGCCCCGGACACGCCGTCGACGCTCCGCTGCAGCGCCACCTCGGCGGCGGTGCCCTCGGCCACGTCGGGCGGCGGGTAGCGATCGACGAAGGCGACGAGCGTGGCGTCGAAGCCCGCCCCCATCCAGGCGCGCGCGCGCCGTTCGAGGTCGGCGAACAAGTCCGCGTCGACCGTCTGGAGGTAGCGCGCGATGACGAGGTGGTAGACCTCCTCGAGCAGCGCGCCCGCGTACAGGTCCGCGGCGCGCAGCGCCGGCGCCTCCGGATCGGGATCGAGCGCGACGCGCGCGGCGACGCGGGCCGCGCGATCGGGGTCGGCGAGCATCAGGTCGCCCCGCAGCGTCACCCACGACCCGTCGACGCCGTACCGGACGCGCGCTTCGCGCGCGACATGGAAGGCGCGGGCGGGACCCGTCACGGGCCATGGGGTTCGGAACCGGTGGGTGCGGACGGCAGGATCGATGCGGCAACCTACCACGCACTTCTGGGCGGCTGCCGCCGCCCGAGAGGCCCAGGGACGGAGACCGACGGGTACCATGGCGGCACTTGGAGGCTCCATGACCACCGGTCGCGACCTCGTGCTCTACGAACTCTACGTCCGCGCTTTCCGCGACGCGAACGGCGATGGCCACGGCGATCTGCAGGGCGTCGTCGAGAAGCTGGACCACGTCGCCTCGCTCGGCGTCGACGTCCTGTGGCTCCTGCCGATCTCGCCCTCGCCGCTGCGCGACGACGGGTACGACGTCGCGGACTTCCGCGCCGTGCACCCCGATTACGGGAGCCTCGACGACCTGATGGCGCTGCTCGACGCCGCCCACGCGCGCGGGCTCAAGGTGATCACCGACCTCGTGCTCAACCACACCAGCGACGACCACGCGTGGTTCCAGGCGTCACGCCGCCGCGAGGGGGGCAAGGACGACTGGTACGTCTGGACCGACGACCCCACCCGCTACTCCGGCACGCGCATCATCTTCACCGACAGCGAGACGTCCAACTGGACCTTCGACCCCGTCCGCGGCCAGTACTACTGGCACCGCTTCTTCGGCCATCAGCCGGACCTCAACTACGACCACCCGGACGTGCGCGCCGAGATGCTCGACACCGTGCGGTACTGGCTCGAGCTGGGCGTCGACGGCTTCCGCCTCGACGCGATCCCCTACCTCTTCGAACGAGAGGGGACCAACAGCGAGAACCTCCCCGAGACCCACGCCTTCCTCAAGGAGGTGCGGGCGCTGATCGACCGCGTCGCCCCCGAAGCCTTCATCCTCGGCGAGGTCAATCAATGGCCCGACGACACGCTCCCGTACTTCGGCGACGGCCGCGACGAGATGGCGTACCTGTTCCACTTCCCCGTGATGCCGCGCCTGTACCGCGCGCTCGCCGAGGGCCATGCCGAGTCCATCCGCTGGATCTTGGAGCGCACGCCCGAGCCGCCCGAGGGCGGTCGCTGGGTGGTGTTCCTGCGCAACCACGACGAGCTGACCCTCGAGATGGTGACCGAGGAAGAACGAGCGCTCATGTACGCCGCCTACGCCCCGGAGCGCCGGATGCGGCTCAACGTCGGCATCCGCCGGCGTCTGGCACCGCTTCTCGACTTCGACCGCCGTAAGCTCGAGGTGATGAACGGCCTGCTGATGACGCTGCCCGGAACGCCCATCCTCTACTACGGCGACGAGATCGGGATGGGCGACGACGTGTCGCTGCCCGACCGCCACGGGGTGCGCACGCCGATGGCCTGGACCGACGCCCCCGGCGTCGGCTTCACGGACCACCCGGTCCCGTACCAACCGCCCGTGGCGGACGGCCCCGGCGGTTACCGCAACGCGAACGTCGCCGACCAGGAGCGCGACCCAGGCAGCCTGCTGCATTGGGTGCGACGCCTCGTCGCCACCCGCCGCACCCTGCCGGCGCTGGCGCCCGGGGGTCGGTTCGCCGTGCTCGACGCCGGCGACGCGCGCGTCCTCGCGGTCCACCACGTGGGCTACGGAGCCCACGTCGTGGCGGTGCACAACCTCGCCGACGCCCGCGCCTCCGTGCGGGTCGCCGCGCCGGTCGAGGGTCCCTGGCGGTGCGTTTGGTCCGACGCAACGACGCGCCACGACGGTGCGCTCGACCGTGGCAGCCTGACCCTCGAGTTGCCCCCATACGGCTACGCCTGGTGGACCACGGGATGAGCACCGTGCGTACCGGCCGTCGGCAGCGCGCGCTCGCCCCGGCTCTCGCGCTCGTGCTCCTGATCGCCGGGTGCGCCGAGCAGCTGGCCGCACCCGCCGAACCGCTGCGCCTCCTGCGACCGTCCTGGAGCGACGCCTACGCCGGCGAGCCCTTCGACGGGGCGCTGCGACCCACCGGTGGCCTCCGGCCGTATCGGTTCGAGGTCGAAGCCGGCGCCCTTCCCACCGGCCTGCGGCTCGAGGGGGGGCGCATCGTCGGCACGCCGACCGAACCGGGCCGGTCCCGCTTCACCGTCTTGGTCAGCGACGGCAACCCGTCGCAGGCACTCCTCGAACTCGAGCTCGTGGTGCGTCCGCTTCCCTCCCCCATCGTGCGCGTGGCCACGCCCGCGACCGAGGTCCGCGGCCCGCTGCGCCTCGTCGCCCGCGTCGAGGACGCCCGCGGCTGGATCGGGGCGCGGCTCGTCGTCCGCTGGGACGCCGCCCTCTTCACGCTCGAGGGCTCCCCCACCGCGGTCGACGGCCGCACGGTCGCCTTCGCCCAAGCCGAACCCGGCGTGCTGCTGCTCGACGTCGCGGCGCTCGGCGCCGCTCGCGACGGCGCCTTCGACGTCGCCCGCTGGACGCTGGTGCCCATCGACCCACCGGCACGGGCGAGCGTGCACGTCGTCGCGACGTCGCGCTACTCGGGTGGCGAAGCCGTGAGCGAGCGCCGCGAGGGCGCGCCGCCAAGCGTGGTGCTGCCGGAGGTTGCACCCGACGGACCCATCGACGAACCGGCGGCGGTCGACGAGCCGACGCCCGCGGACCCGACGGAGCCAGGGCCCTCGGTGCCGAGCCCTTCGGCGCCCGACGGCGATCCGCAAGCGCCGGGCGACGCCCCGGACGGCACGCCGTGAGGCCGCCTCGCGATCGGCGCGCGACCGCGATCCGCACGATCCGCGCTCTGTTGGCAGCCGTGCTCCTCGCGACGGCCGCCACGGCGACGGCCGGCGGCTGGCGAGCGCTCGACCTCCCGGAGCGGCTCGACGCCACCCGCGAAGCGTTCGTCGGCCGCGTCGCGTCCGTCGACGTCGACGTGCGCGACGGCGAACCCTGGACGATGGTCACCCTCGAGGTGGAGCGCTGGTTCCGGCGCGAGGGCCGCGCCTCGGGCGACGGGCCACGCGAGGTCCGCGTCGCCCTCTGGGGAGGACGCGCTCCGGGTGCCCCACCGCTGCTCGTCGCGGGGACGCCCACCTTCGCGGTCGGCGAGCGCGTGATCCTCTGGCTGCGCTCGATCGACGCGGGCCTCGCCGTCCCGATCGTCGGCATCGACCAAGGGCTGTGGCGGGCGACCGAGGGTGCGTGGCAGGGCGTCGACGGGCTGAGCCTGGGCGTCGGCGCCGGTGGCCGACCGCAGCTCGATGGCGCGACGGCGCCGGACTCGCTGCTCTTCGACGCCCTGGACGCTGCCTTCCGCGAGCTCGAGGCGGAGGCGCCGTGAGGGCCGTCGCCGCCGTGCTCACGCTCGCCCTCGCCTCCTGGGCCGCTGCGTGGGAGCTGACCGTCGATCCGAGCGGCGGTCCGCTCGTGTTGGTCGACCACGTCGAGGCCGTGCTGGCGGACTGGACCGCGGCGGGCGCGGACGTCGAGGGCACCGACCGAACCGTCGTGGTGCGGTACGCAGATCCCGAGCGCCTCGGGCCGGACGCGATCGTGCTCGTCGTCGTGCGCCCCGATAGCGGCAGCTTCGACGTCCTCGTGCACCCGGATCGCGAAGGGGTACGCGCGGCGCTCGTGCCGGCGCTCGGGGTGGTGTTGGGCGGCGTGCCGAGCGGCGGTGCCTTGAACCCGCGCGTCGACGTCGCGGCGCCACCCGTACCGACCACCGCCGATGTCGCCGCGCTCCGCGCCGCCCGTCCCGAAGTCCCGGGCGACCTCGACGGCGACGGTCGCGTCGACTTCGAGGACCTTCTGCGCCTGGCCGCCGCCTACGGCGGGCAGGGGATCAACCTCCCCGAAGACCTCGACGGCGACGGCGTCGTCGGCGACGCGGACCTCGAGCTGTTGCGGGCGCGGTACACGTTCGACGAGGCCGCGAACGGCGAGGGCGCTGGAGCCGTGCCGCCCGAGGTCGCGGACGACCCGGAAGCACCGGCCGAAGCCGAGGCGGCCGACGATGCGGCTTCGAACGGGGCGGCCGAGGGGGTGGAGGACGCCGAACCGGCGGACCCATCCGACGCTCCGGACTGAGCAGCTGCCTCGACCGTCGAGTAGGGACCTGCCCGACCGCCGTCCACCCGTCCGTGACGGCGGTTCAGTGCAAGGTAGCGAGGTCTTCGAGAAGCGCCAGGTCGCGCTCGGTGACGCGGTCGCCGGCGTCGTGGGTGACGAGCCGAAGCGCGACCTTGCGGTAGGTCCAAGCCGTCTCCGGATGGTGCCCATGCCGCTCGGCGTGGAGCGCGACCGACACCAGGAACCCCACGGCTTCGGCCACGGACGCGAAGCTGTGTTCGAAGACGAGCGCTCCGTCCTCGGCTTGCCGCCAGCCGGGCGCGGCGGCGATGGCGGCGGCCACCGCGGCTGCGCTGGCGACCTTCGGCGCAGCGGCCGTCATGCGGAGGCCCTCGCCCTCAGCGTCCGATCGCGAAGCAGCAGCAGCGCGACCTCGCCCTCGCCGGCGGCCGCGACGAGCACGCCGCCAGGCACCGACTCGACGGCGATCGTGCTGAAGGCACCGACCACCTGCCCTGGAAGCATCACGACCAGTTGCTCCGACGCGCCGCGACCGCGCCCGCGGTAGCGCCGCACGGTGAGCCGGAGCGGCCCGACGTCGGCCGTCACGGGTTCCTCGCCGACCGCGCACGCCACGCTGTCCGAGAGCTCCTCGCGTTCGAGCAGCGCCGCGAGGTCGCCCGGCTCCACGCTCATCGCCGTCTGCATGCGCTGCACGAGGCCCAACACCAAGTTGTCCTCGAGCTCGTTCCCGGTCGCCTTCGCCGCGCCGCGGACCAAGCCCTCGAGCGCCTGACGTCGGTTGGGGGCGCCCGCCGTCACCGCCGTCGACGTCTGCAGCGCACGAGCGACGACGTCGGTCGGGGCGCCGCCGGACACGTTGGCGATCGCGCCGAGCACCGCGAGGAGCGCGGCGTGGCGCTCGTGGGTCGACACGTGGGCGACGACGAGGGCCTCCGCCAACCGCGCCGCAGCGGAACGACCGCCGTCGCGCCAGCGGACGTGCACGTACTCGCCCTCGCGGTCGAGCCGGACCTCGCCGCGGCCGACGGGCACGACCATCGACGTCTCCAGGGGGTGTGCCTCGTCGTCGACGAAGAGCGTGCGGCTGTCGCCCGACCCCATGACGGCGATCACGTGACCTCCGAGCGTGAAGCGCACCGGGCCGACCATCCGGAGCGTGAGCGCCTCGGCCCCGCGCGGAACGCGCTCCCAGCGGAGCGCGGGCGACACCGCGAACAGCACCCCGCCGGCGAGCCGGCGCGGCGCCGCACCACCACCCACGCGCGCCGGAAGGTGCGACTCCAAGCGCTCGAACAGGAGTCGGATCGCCTCGACGTTGCGTTCGGCATCGCGTTGGAACGACTGCCGCTGCTGCCGCTCGAACGAGAGCGCCTCGTTCAGACGGGCTTCGAGGTCGTTGCGCAGCACCGACCGCTGCGCCTCGGGCAGGCGCTCCTTGGCGAGCTCCTGGATCGCCGTGCGCAGCTCGCTCGTCGTCGGGCCCTTGCGTTCGAGCGACGAGAGCTTGCCACCGTAGGGGTCCTGGGCCACCCGCAGCGCGATCTGGCGCACGAAGTCGAGCGCCTGGGCTTCGGGTACCTCGAGGCGCGGGAAGCGTCCGTCGGGACGACCGAGCGTCAAGATCAGGTCCACCATGTCGCGACCGACCTCGGCCAAGCTGTCGAGGTCGGACAGGGAGATGAGCGGGTCGCGCCGCTCCGGGATCGGCTCGACGACCTTGAACGCCCGCACCGACCCCGCCTGAGGGCCGTCGACCGTCTCGGCGTGGCGCTGCAGGTTGCGAACGGTGGCGTACACGAGCCGCGGCGTGACGCGGTCGCGCTCGGCGCGCCACGCTGCGGCGAGCCGACCGACCAGGTCGTCGAGCTCCTCGCTCCCGACGCGCTCCGCGAGCTGCTGCAGGGCGCGCTGTTCCTCACGGGCTTCGCGTGAGAGCTCCACGGGGGCCGGAACGTCGGTCTCGAGCAGCGCTTCACCGCCGTTGCCATCGTCGGTGCCGGCGGGCGTGAGGGTCCCGCCACCGTCGGGCATGAGCGTCAAGGTATCGAGGTCGGCTCGGCGCCCGCCCCCGCGGGTCGGCAGCTCGGCCACCGCACGCAACCGCCGGGCCGCCTCGTGGAACCGCTCGCGCTCGCCCGGATTCAGGTGAGCGATCCCGCGATCGATCACGCGATGGAGCTCCCAGAGCTCCGAAACGCCACCCCGGTACTCACGGCGGTTCGCGAGTGCGTCGATCTTGTACTCGAGCAACTCCAAGGCGACGCGCTCCAAGCTCAGCATGGTGGCGCAGTCTAGCGGACGGCCCACCGCACGGTCGGTGAAGTGCGCCGCACGGCAGGCGGCCGACCTCGTCCAGCACGCCGCGAATGCGGCGGAGGACCCTTGACGCCCGCGCACGCGTTCGTCATGATGCCGTGTGATGCCGTGTGCGCGTCCCCGTCGGCGCCGCTCCGCGCGACGGTCCCGGGGAACCGAGCACCGCACCGCGGTTTAGGAGGGAGCTTCGTGCCCCACATCATCGCCGAACCCTGCATCGGGGTCAAAGACCAAGCCTGCGTCGACGTCTGCCCCGTCGAGTGCATCTACGAAGCCGACGACCAGTTCTACATCCACCCGGAGGAATGCATCGATTGCGGCGCCTGCGTACCAGCGTGCCCCGTCGAGGCGATCTTCACGGAGGAGGACACGCCCGATAAGTGGACGTCGTTCATCCAGAAGAACTACGACCTGTCCGGCGTCTGACCGTTCGCCTCGGCGCCCGCCAAGCGCAGCAACACCCCTTCGAGCACCTCCACCGCACGATCGAACTCGATCAGCGGCAGGTGCTCGTTCGGTGTGTGGTCGAGCGCCGCGTCCCCCGGGCCGTACGCCAGCGCATCGACGTTCCAGACCGGCGCCACGACGTTCCAGTCGCTCGTGCCCGTCTTGACCTTGACCGCCGGCAGGCGGCCGGCGGCCCGGATCGCGACGCGGAACGCACGAGCCAACACCCCGTCGCGATCGCCCCGCACCGGGACCTCGCCCGCGTCAGCCCGGAGCGCGACGTCGCCCACGTCCAAACCGGCGAGCGCCGCCCGCAATCGATCGGGGGGCCACGCGAGCGGTAGGCGGAAGCCGACCTCGGCCGTCGCCCGCTCCACGAGCCCGTCGCCGTCGCTCGCGAGCTGGAGCAGCGCCACCTGCAGGCGGTCGAACGGGCCGGCATCGGGCGTCGCCGCGTTCGACGCGTCGGTCCAGGCGCGGACGCGCGCCCACGCCCCGACGAGGACCTCGGCGGCGGTGGGCTCGTCGCGCGCACTGTGCACGAGCGGGCGCCGCGCTTCGAGCCGCACGCGCAAGCGCCCCTTGTAGCCGAGCGTCACCGCGTCCGCCCCGCTCGGCTCCCCCACCACGAGCAGGTCGGGGGGCGGTGCCGTCGCGAGCAGGTGGCGCGCGCCGCGGCTGCTCGCCGCCTCCTCCTCCACCGCTCCGGCCCACCGCAGCGTCCACGCCGACCGCACCGTCTCCGGTGCGCGCGCGAGCGCCACCGCCGCGGCCACCGCGCTCCCCTTGGCGTCGACGCTGCCCCGCCCGAAGAGCACGTCGGCCTCGATGCGGACCGGAACGACGCCCGGCACCGTGTCGAGGTGCCCCAAGAACATCAGTGCTCGGGCGCCGGTCCCGGCATCGGCGCGCGCGTTGCCGGCCTCGTCGACCCACGCCCGGTCCACGTACGGCGCCAGGGCCGAGACCAGCAAGCGGGCTACGGCGCCCTCGTCGCCGCTCACGCTCGGCGTGCGCACGACCGCCTCGAGGAGCGCCCGCGCACCGTCGCGCGTGGCGAGGTCGAAGCGGGGCGCGCCGGTCACCCGCGCAGGACGCGACCGAAGATCGCCACCGCCTCGTCGACCTGCGCCTCCGTGATCACGAGCGGCGGCACGAAGCGGATCACGGTCGCGCCCGCGTTGATGGTCAGCAGCCCCTCGGTGCGCAGCGCCGCGATGATCGGGGCCACCTTCTCCTTGAGCTCGATGCCCAACATCAGGCCGAGCCCGCGGACCTCGCGCACGCGCTCGCTGCCGAGCGCCTCGATGCCGGCGCGGAAGCGCGCGCCCATCGCGGCGGCATGGGCGATCAGGCCGCGCGCATCGATCTCTTGGAGCACGGCGAGGCCGGCCGCGGCCGCAAGCGGGTTCCCGCCGAACGTGGTGCCGTGCCCGCCGGCGGGCATGGCGCGGGCGACCGCGTCGGTCATCACGAGCGCCCCGATGGGCACGCCGCCCGCGAGCCCTTTGGCGAGCACCACCAGATCCGGGACGACGCCGGCGTGCTCGCTCGCCAGGAAGCGCCCGGTCCGGCCGACGCCGCACTGGATCTCGTCGAAGCCGAGCAGCGCCCCGTGCGCGTCGGCGAGCTCGCGGGCACGCCGCAGGTACGCGGTGCTCGCGGGGTGCACGCCCCCCTCGCCCTGGACCGGCTCCAGCCAGATCATCGCGGTCTCGTCCGTGACCGCGGCCTCGAGTTCGGCCACGTCGTCGTAGCGCACCCAGTCGACCGGGATGGAGAGCGGTTCGAAGGGCTCGCGGTACTTGGCCTCCCAAGTCATCGCCAGCGCGCCGAGCGTGCGGCCGGCGAAGCCGCGCTTGGCCGCCACCACGCGCCGCCGGCCGGTCTTCGCGATCGCCCACTTGAGGGCTGCCTCGTTCACCTCGGCCCCGGAGTTCGCCAGGAAGACGCGCTCGAGCGGGGCCGGGAGATGGGCGAACAGCGCTTCGACGAACTCGGTGCGGACGTCGTTCGCCAGGTTCTGCGGGCAGACGACGAGTCGCCGCGCCTGCGCCGCGATCGCCTCGGCGAGCCGCTCGTTGGCGTGTCCGACGCTCGCGACCGCGATGCCCGCCATCCCGTCGAGGTAGCGCTTGCCGTCGGCGTCCCACAGCCAGGCGCCCTCGCCGCGCACGAACGCCACGTCGGGCGACCAGAGCCCGGACGAATGGCGGGCGTCGCGGGCAAGCAGGGCTTGAGTCGGGGTCGGATCAACGGGGGTCGTCACAGGGGCTCCTCGGGTGCGGTCGCGCGGCGCGCGCCGGTGGGTCGGATCTGGGCGCGTTCAGTCGATCACGGTACCGCGGCCGGCGAGCGCGGCGCGCACGGGGGACGCCAGCCGGGCGTCGCCCAGCACCACGCGCCGCACCCCGCCGGCGACGGCCTCGGCCGCACCGAGCACCTTCTTCTTCATGCGTCCCTGCGCGACGTCGAGGAAGGCCTCGACGCCGTCGGCGGGCACGTGGGCGATCAGGGAATCGGGGTCGGGGAAGCGGGCGAGCAGGCCCGGGACGTTGGAGAGCAGCAGCAGCGCCTCCGCTCCGAGCGCGACGGCGACCGCCGCCGCGGCGCGGTCGCCGTCGACGTTAATCGCCACCCCCTCCGTGGAGGCGCCCGGAGGGGTGAGGACCGGCAGGTAGCCGCCGTCGAGCAGCAGCCGCAACAGGTGGGTGTTGACCCGGTCGACGGTGCCGGTGTGGTCGCCGTGGAGAACGATCGTGCGGCCGTCCTCGACGCTGCGCACGCTCTTCTTGTGGCGCCCCTCGAAGAGCCGGCCGTCGAGCCCCGAGAGCCCCACCGCGGGCGCACCGAGCC
>JAGXHO010000164.1 GCA_024636105.1 Trueperaceae bacterium
CCCACCACCTCGCCGCGCGCGACGCGCAGGTCGAGGGCGTCGACGGCGCGGTTCGAACCGAAATCGCGCCGGAGCGCGTGCGTCTCGACCAAGAGTCGTTCCATGCTCCCAGCGTAATCGTGGGGGTTCAGCCCGCCAGGGGCGTCCGCCTCCCCAGCGCCGCTTCGAGCACCAGCAACGGCACCAGGGCCTGCAGGGTGAGCAGCAGCGCCAGACCGGCGGTGACGGGGTCGAGCAGGCCGCCGCCGCGCTCGTACGCGAGCACCCGGGCCGCCGGCCAGGCGAGCGCGAGGCCGATCAGCGTGACGACCGCCGCCAACACGAAGCCGGTGGCGGCGGCGCGAGGCGAGCCGGAGATCGGATGCACCGCCGCGAGCTCCGCACCGACGCGCCGATCGCGACGTTCCGGAGCAGCCCAATTCGCATGGCGTCCGCGGGGGACGTCCTATGGTGGATGCACGTGAGCGAGCGCAACCCCACAACGACGCTAGCGTCGGCCGACCCGGCCGTTCGCCCCGCCGCATGGCTGGTGGTGGCGCCGGCGTCCGTGGGGATCGACGCGGACCTGCGCGCCCAGGACGGAGCGGCGCGGGTCGTGCGGACCGACGGCCTGGGTCCGGCGCTCACCGGACTGGTGCGGAGTCGCGACTGGGACGCCGTGGTCGTCGCCTTGAACGGCGGCGACGACCCCAGCACCGCGGTCATGGCCGCCTTGCGGATGGAGCCGGTGGCTGCTCCCGTGGTGGTGGTCGTGGACGCGCACGACGCGGCCGAGGCGAACCGGTGGCGGGCGCTGGGCGCGACCGACGTGGTCGCGCGATCCGACGTCGGCGAGCTGGCGGCACTCCTGCATGCGCACCGAGCGCCGAGGCCGTCGGTGGACGGCGCGCCCGATCCCGAGGACGCCGCCGACGGCCGGCGCTGGATCGAAGCGCTCTCGGCATTCCAGGTCGCCGTGGACCGCTCCGAAGACCAGGCCGCTGCGCTGGCGGCGGCGGCGGCCGCGGTGGCCGCGACGGTTCGCGTCGCCGGGCTCGAGCTCTGGCGGCTCGACGCCGACGGCCTCCACCTCGCGCTCGTAGCGTCGCACGGCGTCGCCGACGACCCGCGCCTGCGCGCGGACCCGACGGTCGCCGACCTGACGCTGCGCGAGGGGCTCGTGCGCCACGTCTACGAGCAGGGTCGTGCGGCGTGGATCGACGACCTGCCCAGCAGCGACGAAGCCGACACCGACAGCGCCTCAGGCCCGCAGCCGCGGTTGCTCCGGGCCGCGGCCGCGGCCGCCTTGGGCCTGCGTGCGGTCCACGCGGAGCCGGTCCACGTCGGCGATTCGGTCGCCGCCGTGCTCGTCGGGTGGCTCGAGGCACCCGCCGACCGGCCGCATGCGCGCGAGCGCATGGCGTGGTGGGCATCGCGCATCGGCACGACGCTCACCTCCTGGGGGGCGGCGCGGGCCTTCGAAACGGACCTGGCGCACCTGCGTGGCGTGCTGGACGGGGCGCCGATGGGGGTGGCGGCTTGCGACGCGCTCGGCCGCCTGACCCTCGCGAACCAAGCGATGGGGCGGGCCGGTCTGGACGCGTTGGCGGGCGACGCCCACGAGCGCTGGCGGGCCGGTTGGGCCCTCTACGCGCCCGACGGGGTGACCGCGATCGCGCCCGGCGACGACCCGTTGTCGCGCGCGCTCGGCGGTGAGGTGCTGCGCGCGGCGGTCTTCGTCAGCCACACGGCCGGCGGCAGGCCGAGGCGCTGGCGCGTCGACGCCGCACCGCTGCGGTCGCCCGACGGCGCCATCACTGGTGCGCGCGCGACCTTCACCTCAGGCGACGCCCGCACCGAGGCGGACCGGACCGCCACGAGCGACCTGGTGCTGCGCGACTTCCGGCTCCTGCTCGATCGGGCCGCGGAGCTCGCGGCGGCCGTCGGCGAGGCGCCCGAACTCGGCGACGTGTGGCCGGCCCTCGACGCGTTCGTGCGGGCGACCACCCCGGCCGTGCGCTGGACGGTCGTCCGAGGGGCAGTCGTGGAGCACGCCGCGACCCTCGCGGCGGGCGAGCGGGCGCGGACGGCGGCCGACGACGCCTTGTCGAGCGACCGCCGGGTGGCCGCGCCGCTGCGCGTCGGGGAGCGCGAGCTGGGCACGCTCACCCTCGTCGCCGACGCGCCGGGCGCGTTCGACGAGCGCCACGCGACCGCGGCGACGATGGCGGCCAACCTGATCGCCGTGGCGGTCGACCACGCGGACCTGGTCGTGCAAGAGCGCCGCCTGCGCGCGGAGGCGGAAGCCTCCGCCACCCACTTCCGCAGCATGTTCGACGCGACGCCGCTGGCGGTCTCGCTGACCTCCCTGGACGACGCCACGGTCCTCGACGTCAACCCGGCGTTCGCGGCGCTGGTCGGGTTCACGCGCGAGGAGCTCGTCGGCCGGCGCATCAGCGAGTTCGACAACTGGGCCGACCCGACGGTCCGGGCCGCCATCAAGGCACGGGTCGAGGCCGGCGCCGGCGTCGCCAACCAGGAGGTCGTGCTTCTCCGGAAGGACCTGGCGCGGCTGCGCTGCCTCGTCTCGGCCGAACGCACCGAGCATCGGGGTCGACCGGCCATGCTGCTCACGGTCGTCGACGTCACGGAGCGGCTCGCGCAGGAAGAGCGGATGCGCCAACTGGCGACGTTCCGCGAGAAGCTCATGGGGTTCGTCGAGCAGACGCTCGAGGAGGGGTTCGAGGGCGCGAGCTTCTTCCAGCGGCTGGTGGAGAGCGCGGTCGGAGCCACCCCGGGCGCGGAGGCCGGCAGCCTGGTGTTGCGCGACGACGAGGGCGACACGTACCGGTACGTCGCGGCGGTCGGCTACGACCTCGAGCGCCTCGCGCCGGTCACGTACCACGACGACGAGATCCACTCAGGGACCGTCGCCTCGCATCCGAAGGTCGTGCACGTGTATCCGGAGGCGGGCTACGGGGACGAGCGCGCTCGGATCCTGCACACCTACGGCCGCATCGACGAGATCCGCGCGAGCCTGTCCGTGCCGATCGTCCTCAGCGGGCGCCGAGTGGCGGCTCTGTGCCTCGACAGCTTCCAGGACCCGGACGCCTTCGGCGAGGACGCCCACCGGCTCGCCGCCGCGTTCGGCGCGCAGGTGGCCGCGCTCGTCAAACGCCGAGCGCTGGAGAAGGCGCTCGAGCGGATGGCCTACCACGACCACCTCACCGGGCTACCGAACCGCATCCTCTTCCGCGACCGGCTGGTGCAGGCGATCGCGCACGCTCGCCGCAACGGTCGGCGCGGCGCGGCGCTGTTCATCGACCTCGACAACCTCAAGGTCACGAACGACACGCTTGGGCACGCGGTGGGCGACGCGCTCCTGCGCAGCGTCGCGCAGCGCCTGCAGGCGGCGGTGCGCGACGAGGACACGGTGGCGCGCATCGGGGGCGACGAGTTCACGGTGGTGCTGCCCGAGGTGAAGGACGCGCCCGCCGCCGCGCGGGTGGCCGAGAAGCTGATCGAGGCGTTCCGGACGCCGTTCAAAGTCGCCGGGCACGAGGTGCACGCCACCGCCAGCCTCGGCATCACCCTCTTCCCCGACGACGCCATCGACGCCGACGCGCTCATCCAGCACGGCGACACGGCGATGTACCACGCCAAGAACCAGGGGAAGGACCGCTTCCGCTTCTTCACCCGCGACATGAACCGGGCGCTCCTGGAGCGCGCCTCGCTCGAGACGCAGCTGCGCAAGGCGCTCGACCGCGACGAGCTCACGCTCCACTTCCAGCCGCGCGTCGCGCTCGACGACGGGCGCGTGACGTCGGTCGAGGCGCTCGCGCGCTGGCACCACCCGGAGCGCGGCTGGATCCCGCCCGACGCCTTCATCTCGGTCGCGGAGGAGTCGGGGCTGATCGGTCCAGTCGGGCGGCGGCTGCTCGAGCTCGCATGCGCCCAGGGGCGCCGCTGGGCCGACGCGGGGATGCCGGTCGTCGTCGCGGCCAACCTCTCGGCGCGCCAGCTGCAGGAGCGCGACTTCGTGCAGCAGATCGAGCAGGTGCTCGCAGCCACGGGCTTCGATCCCGCGTTCCTGGAGGTGGAGCTGACCGAGTCCGCCGTCATGCGCAACGTCGAGGAGAACGTCGAGAAGCTCGGCGCGCTCCGCGCTCTGGGCATTCAGGTGTCGATCGACGATTTCGGCACCGCGTACTCGTCGCTCAACTACCTCAAGCGGCTCCCCGCCACCGCGCTCAAGATCGACCGCTCCTTCGTGACCGACGTCGGCGACCCCGAACGGTCGCCGCACGACGTGGGGATCGTCCGCGCGATCGTGGCGCTCGCCCGGACGCTGGAGCTGACCGCGATCGCCGAGGGGATCGAGACGCCGGCCCAGCTCGCGTTCCTCCAGCAGATCGGATGCGATCAGGGGCAGGGGTACTTGCTCGGTCGCCCGGTGCCTGCACCCGAACTGGACGCGATGCTCGCCGCGGGGCTGGTGCCCCTGCCGACGCCCGGCGCGACCGATGCGCCGTCTGCATAGGCGATGATGGCGGCATGGACCTCGGACTGAACGGAACACGCGCGCTCGTCACGGCCGCCAGCGGCGGCCTCGGATTCGCCGTCGCCTCTGCCCTCGCGGGCGAAGGGGCGCGGGTCGTCCTGTGCTCGCGCGACGAAGGCCGCGCCAAGGACGCCGCCGCCCGCATCGCCGCGGCGACCGGCTCGGAAGTGCACGGCGTGGCCGCCGACGTCGCGGACGCCGCGAGCCTCGAGGCGCTCTTCACCGTCGCCTTGGAGCGCCTCGGCGGCCTCGACGTGCTGGTGAACAACGCCGGCGGCCCACCTCCGGGCACCTTCGTCGACCTGGACGAGGACAAGTGGATGCGCGGGTACCAGCTCACGCTCATGAGCGTGGTGCGCTCGGTTCGCCTGGCGCTGCCGGCCTTCGAAGCCGCCGGCGGTGGCCGCGTGCTGACGCTGCTCTCCTCGAGCGTCAAGACGCCGCTCCCGAACCTCATGCTCTCGAACGTCTACCGCCCGGGGCTGGCCGGCATGATCAAGTCGCTGGCGATCGAGCTGGGACCCAAGAACGTCCAGTTCGTCGGCCTCGCCCCCGGCCGGGTCGACACCGACCGCATCCGCGAGCTCGACGCCGCCGCCGCGGCCAAGCAGGGCAAGACGGCCGAGGAGGTGCGCGCGGCGTCGCTCGCCAGCATGCCGATGGGTCGCCTAGGGCACCCGGACGAGTTCGGCCGCGTCGGCGCCTTCCTGTGCTCGCCGGCCGCGAGCTACGTCAACGGCTCCGTGATCCTGGTCGACGGCGGCGCCGTTCGCGCTCTGTAACGCACCCCGAACCTCGACCGGCGGCCCGCCATGCACCTCGCACGGCGGGCCGCTTCGTGGTCGATCGTCCGTCGCGCAACGCGCGAACGACCCTATCGGTCGCGGGCGACGTTGACGCCGCCGATGCCCCCCGAGATCGTCAGCTCGATGCGGTCCGCCGGGGCGGCCTGGGCGTAGCCCGGCGTCGTGTACTCCCGGCCGTCGCGCAGCCAATCTCCCTCGACGTCGGCGCCGCCCAACCCCACGCTGATCGTGAGCCGCGCTTCGACACCGCGCGGCAGCGTGACGTCCGCCTCGCCGACGCCCAGGTCGAGGCGTCCGACGTACCCGCCGCGCGCCGGCAGCACCACGTCGATCTCACCGACACCGCCGCTCAGGTCGAGGCGCGACAGGGTGGCGTCGCGAAGGTCGAAGCGCACGTCGCCCACGCCCGCGTCGACGCGCAGGTCGACGGGCACCTCGCGCGTGAGCGCCAGGTCCCAGGCGCGCCGAGCGTTCGACGCGATCGACGTGCCGGACCGCTGCCGCACGATGAGCTCGACGCGGGCCACGTCCCCGCGGCGCCCCGCGACCTGATCGAGCTGCTCGCCGCGCGCGGTCACCACGGTGCCGGCGATCAAGCGGCCGCCCGGCGCATCGGCGTGCACCTCCACGGACCCGACGCCCAGCCGCAGCACGACTTCCGCTGCGCGGGCGCCGTCGAGCCCATGGTCGACCGCCTCGGTCGCCCCGACGCCGCGCGATCCGAAGCCGCCACCGAGCAAGAGCACGACGCCGAGGACGATGGCGCCGGCCACGACCGGGACGCGGTAGCGCCCCTTGGTGAGCAGGTCGGCGCCGACCGCGAGCAGCGCCACGGGCCACAGGTTCAGGATCGAGAACACGTCGATCCCACGGATCCAGCCGGTGTTGACCAACAGCATCAACACGCCGACGCCGATGAGCACGTACGCCCACACCGGCGGGCCACCGCCACCCGTTGGCGGCGAGCTCGGCGGGCTCGGCGGGCTCGGCGGCCTCGGCGGAACGGGCGGCGGTCCTGCGGCCCCGGGAGTCGTAGGATTCGAACGTTCGGGATCGGTCATGGTCGACCTCCTCACCATCCTCGATGGTAGAACGCTCGCCGCCGCCGTGCGAGGGCCACCGCACCCCACCCTCCGGTCGGCCGCAGGGCTGCGGCCGACGGGAGCGTTCCTGCGGAGGCGCTAGGATGGACCGAACCGAAGGAGGCCCTCATGCCCGACACCATGACCGTCCGTGAGCAACGCGACGTGGGAACGTTCCGCGCCGTCGAACTGCGCTATTTCGGCCACCTGCACCTGTCCCAGGGCTCCGAGTCCAAGGTCGAGGTCGAGGGCGACCCCGACGTCGTCGCCAAGGTCCACGCACGCGTCGCCGGCGACACCCTGATCCTCGAGATCGGCGAGACCTGGCTCGAGCGGCTCACCTCGGGCGTTCTGCTCATCGCGCACCGCCCGCTGCACTACCACGTGACCGTTCCGGAGCTCGACCGCGTGGCGGTCACCGGGACCGGCAAGGTCGAGGCCGCAGGCCTCGTCACCAGCGACCTCGAGATCACCGCGTCCGGCGCCGCCGACGTCTCGATCTCGGACCTCGAAGCGCACGCGGTGAAGGCTCAGATCAGCGGGCGCGGGAGCTTCCGGTTGGCGGGCAAGGCCGAGGCGTTCGAGCTCCGCATCAGCGGGTCCGGCGAGGTCGAGGCCGCGGACCTCGCCTGCGAATCGGTCGAGGTCCGGATCAGCGGGCAGGGCACCACGACCGTGCGCGTCGCGAAGCGCCTCGACGTGCGCATCTCGGGGTTGGGCACCGTCCGGTACCACGGCGACCCCACGGTGACGCAGACGATCAGCGGCAGCGGCACCGTCACCCAGGTCGACGCTGGCTGAAGCGCCACGCGCGCGAAGCGCGCGCGACGTGCTGAGATGTCGGGATGATCGACCTCCTCGCCGCCCATCCGCTCGTGCTGCTGTTCGCCGTGGCGGCGGTGGGCGTGCCGCTGGGCCGCATCCGAGTTGCGGGCGTCCGGGTGGGGGTCGCGGCGGTGCTCTTCGCGGGCCTCGCGTTCGGAGCCCTCGATCCGCGCCTGCGCCTGCCCGAGATCGTCGTCCAGTTGGGGCTCGCGCTCTTCGTCTACCTGGTGGGGCTGGCGAGCGGGCGCGCGTTCGTGCGCTCGTTCGACGCGCGCGGGGTGCGCTCCAACGCCTTGGTGCTCGTGGCGCTGATCGCGGGGGCCGCGGCCACGGTCGCGGTCGCGCGGCTCTTGGGGGTCGACGGCGCCACGGCGGCCGGTGCCTTCACCGGCGCCACCACCAACACGCCGGCGCTCGCAGGCGTGGTCGAGGCGCTGCGGAGCATCGACGCCACGAGCGCGAACCTCGCGACGCCCGTGGTCGCGTACTCGCTCGCCTACCCGGGCGGGGTGCTCGGCGTGATCGTCGCGATCGCCGTCCTGCAGCGGCTCTGGGGCACGGATTACCGCACGGAGACGGCTGGCGTGCGCGACTACGGCGTCGGCGGCGAGCACCTGGAGCGTGCGGTCGTGCGCGTCACCCGCGCCGAGCTGGCCGATGCGCCCGTCCAGACTTGGCGCGAGCGCGAAGGGTGGCACGCGATCTTCGGGCGCGTGCGGCGGGGCGACGACGAGGACCTGGTCCACGGCGACACGGTCTTGAACGTGGGCGACGTCGTGTCGATCGTGGGCACGGCGGCCGACCTGGCGCGCGTGGTGCCGCGCATCGGCGAGCCGGTCGACGCCGTCATCGACCTCGAGCACGGCAAGCTCGACGTGCGCCGGCTGTTCGTCAGCGAGGCCGCGGTGGCCGGGCGCACCCTCGCCGAGCTGCGGCTGCCGCAGCGCACCGGCGCCGTGGTCACCCGTGTACGCCGCGGCGACGCCTTCCTGCTGCCGACCGCCGACCTGCGCCTCGAGCTCGGCGACCGCGTCCGCGTGGTCGCGCGCCGTGACCAGATGGCCGCGGTCGAGAAGCTGCTCGGCGATTCGTACCAAGGGCTGTCCGAGGTCGACGTGCCGTCGCTGGCGGTCGGGCTCGGAGCCGGGCTCCTGCTCGGGTTGGTGCCGATCCCGTTGCCGGGCGGCGTGACGCTCGAGCTCGGCTTCGCCGGGGGCCCACTGCTCGTCGCGCTCGCGCTCGGCGCGCTCGGCCGCACCGGCCGCTGGGTGTGGACGCTCCCGTACTCGGCCAACCTGACCCTGCGGCAGTTCGGTTTGCTGCTGTTCCTGGCGGGCGTGGGCACGGGCTCGGGCTACGCGTTCGCCCAGACGCTGCGCGCCGGCGACGGCTGGGGCGTGGTGCTCGCCGGGGCGGCGCTCACGCTGGCGCTGGCCGCCACGACCCTGACGGTCGGTCACAAGCTGCTGCGGGTGCCGATGCCGGTGATGGTGGGCGTGGTCTGCGGCCAGCACACGCAGCCTGCGGCGCTCGGCTACGCCGTCGAGCAGGCGGGCGGCGACCTGCCGCACGTGGGCTACGCGACCGTGTTCCCGCTCGCGACCGTCGCCAAGATCGTGTTGGCGCAGCTGGTCTTGCGGCTCGTCGGCTGAACCGCCGGCGGCGCCTCACCGCGCCGCGAGCGCTGCGACCGCGGCGGCGGGCCCCAACCCCAAACCCTCGAGGCGCGCGACCGGCACGCCGGCGCCGTCGAGCACCGTGATCAGGTTGGTGTGCGCGAAGCCGCCCTGCCCGTCGGGACGGTACCGGACGCCCAGGGCGGCGGCGAGGCGCCGCACCGCGCGGTCGTCGCCGGTCAGGAACGACCAGCGCTCGCGGTCGAGCCCCTTCTCGGCCGCGTACGCGGCCAGGCGCTCGGGGGTGTCGCGTTCGGGGTCGAAGGTGACCATCAGGAAGTGGGTGGTGGCGCGCACGGCTTCGGGCAGCGCGGCCTCGATCAGCTCGGCGTCGCGCAGCAGCACCGGGCAGGCGCTGATGCAGGTGCCGTAGAAGAGCACGACCACGGTCGGATGACCGCGGTGGTCGGCGAGGCGCACGGCGTCCCCGCGGTGGTCGGTCCAGACGTCGTCGAGGTGGAGGAGCGAGGCGCCGGGGAGCGGCTCGTCGGCCGCGAGCGGGGCGGCGTGGGCGTGGGGTGCCGCTTCGGCAACGACGGGCGTCGCGACGACGAGCGCGGGCGCGACGCCGTGGCCCGTGTCGGCAGGGCCGGCCCCGTCGGCTGCGGTGGAGGCGCAGGCGGCGAGCAACGAGGCGAGGACGAGGACGAGCGTGGGTCGGCGGAGCGATGGCGGGCGCATGGAAGGGTCCCCTCTCATGGCGCGGCGCAGCGGAAGCCCAGCGAGGGGCCCACGCCGTTCGCCGCGGCGGCGGTGCGGACGGTGACGCGCAGGAAGGCGGCGTAGTCGCGGCGATCGCTCGCGCCCTCGGCCGCGCCGCCGCAAACCGCGGCGAGGCGAACATCGTCGTCGTTGCGGCCATCGAGCGCCGCGAGGCCGCGATGCGCGTCCTCGACCCACTCGAACGTGCGGTGCAGGTCGTGGAGGCCGAAGGCGTTGGGCGCGCCCTGCCCCACCGGCTGCGGGGTGCCGGACACGGTGCGCGCGAGCGCCTCGGCCAAGAAGCGCGCGTCGCCACGGCCATCGGCGTCGGTCGTCGAGGCGCGGGCGGCGAGCTCCCACTCGGCCTCGGTCGGCAGGCGTGCCCCCTGCGCCTCGCAGTAGGCGCTCGCGGCGAACCACGAGACGTACGCGACGGGGGCGTCGGGATGAACGTCGCCGAGTTCGGCCTCACCGAGGTCGTCGGCGCCCGCCCAGTGGCGCAGGTAGCCGCCCGTCGCGAACAGCTCGGGGACGCGGTCGCGGCGCCAGTCGGGCTCGGCCCGGACGAAGGCGAGGAAGTCGGCGTTCGTGACCGGGAAGGCGTCGAGGGCGAACGGCGCCACGGTCACGGGGCGCTCGTCCCGGATCACCACGAAGGGTTCGTAGCTACCGCCGGGCACGGGCCGCCGGGTCGCGGCGGCGCGGGCGGCGACCGCCGCGAAGGTGGCGGCCGCCTCCGACGGGCCTACGCCCTGCGCCCGCGCCTCGGTCGCGAACGGCCCCCCCGCCGCGACGATCCCCAGGAGGAGCGTCGCGGCGAGGAGGCGGGGGCGCAGGGTGCGGATCATGGCGGCTCCCAGGGGCTCGTTGCCCTCAGTCGCCGTCCGGGGCGTAGGGGCGGACGTCGTGGTAGGCGTCGAAGATCTCGGCGTCCTCGGGTCCCGTGACGACGATCGTGCCGAGCGCGCCCTTGTTGAAAGCCCGGAAGATGCTGTGGTCGACGAGGATGTAGGTGGCGGGGACCTCGAAGGTGAACTCGACGACCGCGGAGCCACCGGCGGGCACCAGCGTGGTCTGCACGTTGTGGTTCGCGACCAAGCCCCCCTCCGGGTAGACGGTCTCGAAGATCTCGCCGATCACGTGGAAGCTCGAGGTGAGGTTGGGGCCGCCGTTGCCGAAGAAGATGCGGGTGCGGTCGCCCACCTGAGCGGTGGGGGCGTTGGCGCCGGTCATGCTGCCGACGCGGCCGTTGAACACCACGTAGCTCGGGTCCTCGTCGATGGCGCGCTCCATGTCGAACGGCTGGTGGCCCCCCTGGCCGAAATCGCCGGCAGTGTAGAAGTCGCCCTGGACCACGTAGAGCTCGAGGTCGACGGGCTCGAGGCCCTCGGCCGGCTCGACCACGATCAGGCCGTACATGCCGTTGGCGACGTGCATGCCGACGGGCGCGGTGGCGCAGTGGTAGACGTACACGCCCGGAGCGAGCGCCGCGAAGCCGAAGCCCGCCTGCTGGCCAGGCATGATCAGCGTCGCCTCGGCGCCGCCGCCCTGCCCCTTCACGGCGTGCAGGTCGATGTTGTGCGGGAAGCGGCTGTCGGGGTGGTTCTGCAGGTTGATGGTGACGTAGTCGCCCTCGCGGACCCGGATCATCGGGCCGGGGACGCTGCCGCCGAAGGTCCAGAACTCGTAGGTGACGCCGTCGGCGATCTCCATGGTGGTCTCGACCACCTCGAGGTCGACCTGGACGTGGGCGCGGTAGTCGCGCGCCACGGGCGGGGCCGCGTACGGGGCGTAGGCGACCTCGCCCTGGAGCACGGGCAGGTCGGCGACGGCGATCGGGTCGAAGGTCGCCGCGACGCGCTGCAGGCCGGGGATGGTGACCTCATGGACGTCGGCTTCGGCGACGGCTTGCGCCGCGGGCTCGACGGACGCGGCGACGGCGACGCCGCTCGGCCCCCAGGTGTAGGCGGCGAACACGGCGGCCGCGAACAGGATGGGGACGCTCAGGATCGCGAGCAGGCTCGGAACGGGGCGGGGCATGGGCTCCTCCTTCGCATCCTAAGTCAGATGCTTTGGTCCGAGTTTAGCCGCGGGGTCGACGCGGGCGTCGGGACGCATGTCCTTCTTCACGCGAGCGTGGGTCGCCCGACGCTCCACGCATACTGGGACTTCCGCCTCCGCGATCGCGCGCTACCCTGACCGCATGGAGCCGACCGTCCGCACCCTCCTCAAGCGCGAAGAGAGCTACGCCGTGCACGCGCTGCTCTACCTCCACGAGTTCCCCGGCGCGTCGGCCGCGCAGGTCGCCGCCGACCTTCAGACCCCGGCCGCCTTCACCGCCAAGGTGCTGAGGCGGTTGGGCGCCACGGGCCTGGTCGGGGCCAAGACCGGCCGCACCGGCGGCGTCCACCTGCGCGTCCCGCTGCGCGAACTCTCGCTCCTCGACGTCGTCGAGGCCGTCTCCGGCCCGCTGGTGATGGACACCTGCCAGACCAAGGCGCGCTGCGCGACGCAGCAGCGCAAGGGCTACTGCCGCTTGAACACGGCCTGGGTGGCGCTGTCGCTGCAGGTGCGCGAGGCGATGCGCGGGATCCACCTCGACCAGCTCGCCGACGCCCCGGCCGACGCCGCCTGACCGCACGCCTCGTTCGCGCGCCGCGTCGCCGTCGTACGCTCGCCGCCGTCATGCCCCCCGCCGCGCGCGCCAGCGTCCCCCTCTTCGCGGTCTTCGCCGCCGGCTACTTCCTCAGCTACTTCCTGCGCTCCGCCAACGCCGTGCTCGCCCCCGACCTGCAGGCCGACGTCGGCCTCGGCCCCGCCGACCTGGGGTTGATGACCTCGGCGTTCTTCGCCGCCTACGCCGCCGCCCAGTTCCCGGTCGGCCTCGCGCTCGACCGCTGGGGGCCGCGCCGGGTCGCCTCGTCGCTCATGCTCCTGGGCGTCGCAGGGGCGCTCCTGTTCGCGGTCGGCACCAGCCTGCCGGTGCTGGCCCTCGGCCGCGTGTTGCTGGGCGTCGGCCTCGGTTCGGTGCTGCTCGCCGGCCTCAAGGCCTTCGCGCTCTGGTGGCCGGCGCACCGCTACGCGACCGTCTCCGGCCTCTACTTCGCGGTGGGGTCGCTGGGCGCGCTGCTCGCCGCGTCGCCGCTCGCGTGGGCGAACGCGACCATCGGGTGGCGCGCGACCTTCGTCGTGGCCGCCGCCGTGGTCGCGGCGGTGGCCGCCGCGCTCGCGCTGCGAACGCCGGCAACACCGACGCGACGTGGCCCCACGTCCGAGACGGGCGCTGCTCCCGACGCCGCCGGCACCGGTCTCGCGGTCGCCACCCTGATGCTGCTCGGCTTCGCCTTCACGGGCCCTGCCGTCGGCTTCCAGACGCTCTGGGCAGGGCCGTACCTGTACGACGCCTTCGGGACCGACGCCGCCACCACCGGCCGGCTGCTGCTCGTGCTGTCGCTCGGCATCTCGGTCGGCTACGCGGCGTCGGGCGCCTTCGCCGACCGCTTCGGCCTCTACCGCGTGACGGTGGTCTCGGCGCTGGCGTTCGTCGCCGC
>JAGXHO010000165.1 GCA_024636105.1 Trueperaceae bacterium
AGCGCGATGCTGCGGTGGTAGGCGCGCGCGAGGCGATCGAGGGCGTCCGAGGGGATCAAGCGGGTCGGCGTGCGGCGCGGCGGACGGCGAGTCGCGCACGGCGGAGTTCGGCGACGTGGAGGGCGGCGAGGTGGGCGGAGAGGATCGGGGAAGTGGTCATGCCCAGAGGATGCGCGCTAGGCTACCGGACATGACACGGCCTGCGTCCGGTAGCTCGCCGCATCGGATCGAAGACCCGGCGGCCGCGCGCCTCCTCATGGACGCAACCAGCCGCGAGGTGTTCGGCTGCTTCCTGGGCCGCGACCTCAGCGTGGGCGAGGCGGCCGACCTCCTCGAGCGCGACCTCGACGCGGTCCTGTACCGGGTGCGACGCTTGCACGCCGCCGGGCTCCTCGACGTGGTGGCCGTGCAGCGCCGCGCCGGCCGGCCCGTGCGCCGCTACCGTGCGCCGCACCCGCTCTGGTTCGTCCCCTTCGAGGCCCTTCCGTACGCCGACCTCGAGGAGACCTTCGCCTCGATGGCGCACGCCCAGATCGATCGCGCGGCGCGCGCCTCGGCTCGCTGGCTCGCCCGCGACCCCTGGGCCGGCTACCTGATCGGGCTGGGCGAGGACGGCCAAGTGTGGCTGCGCGGCACGCGCGAGGCGCCGACGGCGAGCACCTCCGCGCAGCCGGACCCTGCGCAGCTCGCCCGCTACGGCGGGCCGCTCGACCTCGGCCTCGACCTGCGCCTGACGCTCGAGCAGACGCAGGCGCTGAACGCCGAGCTCTTCGCGTTGGTGTCCAAGTACGCGGAACTCGGTGCGGTGCCGAGCGGAGCTGGGGCCAATCGCTTGCTCTACGTCACGAGCGTGCCGCTCGAGGCGGAGGACCGGCTCTGACCGGGCCGGAGCGCGGGTTGCGTCAGACCGGGTCGACGTCGCCCGTCCCGTGCACTTTGAGCCCCTGGGCCGGCAGGTCGTGGTCGACCTTGGCGCCCTGTGGACCCCACGTGGCCCGACCTTGTTTGCGGCCGACGTGCTCGAGGATGCCGTAGTCGCCCTCGGCCACCGGGTCGTCGCCCTCGCGCCCCATCGCCGCCCAAGGGATGCGGCGCCCCTCGTACGCGCCGTCGGCGCGCGTCTCGGCGTCGTGGGCCTCGAGCAGCGCGCGCTCGGCCTCGTCGGTCAGCGACCACCCTTCGTGGTGGATCAGCAGCGGGAGGGGGAGGCGCGGACGCGGCGCGGGCCAGCGGTCGCCGGCGGGGCGGCCGACCGACAGGCCGACGAGCGGCACCACCCGCTCGGGCAGCCCCAGGGCCTGCGCGATCTCGAGCGAGCCGTTGAGGACGCCGCCCAGGAGCACCGTCCCGTAGCCGAGCGACTGGGCGACCAGCGAGGCGTTCTGCAGCCCGACGGTGAGGTCGGCGGTGGCGCTCACCAGCATCCGCAGGTCGTGCGCGGTGTAGCGGTACCCGCGCGCGTGCACCATCGTCCGAGTGCGGCGCAGGTCGGCGCAACCGACGATCAGCAGCGGCGCCTCGTCGATCCAGCGCTGGTCGCCGGCGAAGTGCGCCATGCGCCGCTTGCGCTCGGGGTCGCGCACCAACACGTGGGTGTAGCTGTGCAGCGCCGAGGAGGTAGGGCCGCGCACGAGCGCCGCCTCGAGCGCGGCGACCACGTCCTCGGGCACGGGCTCGGGCTCGAAGCGCCGGACGCTCGCGTGGGTGAGGACGGTGGCGAGCGTGCCGGCGGAGTCCGCGGCAAGGGCGCCGACCGCGTCGGCGGCTATCGCCTCGAGGACCGTGGCGGCGGCCGCGCGGGCCGCCTCCGGGGTGGCGTGGTTCGCGCGCGGGCGGAGGGCATCGGTCGGCATTCGGCACGGTACCCGGCGCGCGGTGGCGCGCCGGCGTCGGCCAAGACCGGGACCCGCGGCCCACCCCCAGCGGCCTAGCCTGGTGTATGGATCGCGCCCCAGGGTGCACGCCACCCTGATTGGCTCGACGTGAGAGGAGTCGACATGGCAGGACGCCGCATCGTGGTGGAGGGCAACGAAGCCGCCGCCCGGGTCGCCCACCAAGTCAACGAAGTCATCGCCATCTACCCGATCACCCCGGCCTCGGCCATGGGGGAATACGCCGACGCCTGGTCGGCGGCCGGGCAACGGAACATATGGGGCCAGATCCCCGAGGTCGTGCAACTCCAGAGCGAGGCCGGGGCCGCGGGCGCCGTGCACGGCTCGCTCCAGGCGGGGGCGCTGACGACGACCTTCACGGCGTCGCAGGGGCTCCTTCTGATGATCCCCAACATGTACAAGATCGCCGGTGAGCTCACCCCGGCGGTCATCCACGTGGCGGCGCGCTCGCTCGCCACCCACGCGCTCTCGATCTTCGGCGACCACTCCGACGTGATGTCGGTCCGCGGCACCGGCTGGGGCATGCTCTTCGCCGCCTCGGTGCAGGAGTCCCAGGACTTCGCGCTCATCGCTCAAGCCATCACGCTGCGCGCGCGGGTCCCGTTCTTGCACGTCCAGGACGGCTTCCGCACCAGCCACGAGGTGGCGCGCATCGAGGCGCTCGACGCCGACGACCTGCGCTCCCTGATCCCCGATGGGCTGATCGCCGAGCACCGCGCCCGCGCGCTCGACCCCGACCGCCCGGTGCTCCGCGGCACCGCCCAGAACCCCGACGTCTTCTTCCAGTCGCGCGAGGCGGCGAACGGCTACTACGACCGGACCCCGGCGATCGTCGAGGAGGTCTTCGAGGCCTTCGCGGCGCGTACCGGCCGGCGCTACCGCTCCTTCGCCTACCACGGCGCCCCCGATGCCGAGCGCGTGCTCGTGCTCATGGGATCGGGCGCGACCACCGCGCGCGAGACCGTCGACGCGCTCGTCGCGGCCGGCGAGAAGGTCGGGCTGCTGCAGGTGGTGCTCTACCGGCCGTTCGATGCGGCCGGGTTCGTTGCGGCGCTGCCGCAGACCGCGAAATCGATCGTCGTCCTCGACCGCACCAAGGAGCCCGGCGGCGCCGGCGAGCCGCTCTACCAAGACGTGCTCACCGCCTTCGCCGAGCGCCACGCCGACGGTGCCACGCGCCCGCGCGTGCTCAACGGCCGCTACGGTCTCGGGAGCAAGGAGTTCACGCCGCGCATGGCCAAGGCCGCGCTCGACGGGCTCCTCGACCCGGAGACCCCGCGCTCGTTCACCGTGGGGATCGTCGACGACGTCACCCACCTGTCGCTGCCGGTCGACGAGTCCTTCGCGACCGAGCGCGCCGACGTCACCCGCGCCGTCTTCTACGGCCTGGGCAGCGACGGCACGGTGGGTGCCACCAAGAACAGCGTCAAGATCATCGGCGAGGAGACCCGCCTCGACGCGCAGGGCTACTTCGTCTACGATTCCAAGAAGTCCGGCGCGGTCACCGTCTCGCACCTGCGCTTCGGCCCGGCTCCGGTCGCGAGCCCGTACCTGATCGAGTCGGCGGGCTTCGTCGGGGTGCACCGCTTCGACCTGCTCTTCTCGCGCGACGTGCTCTCGCTCGCCGCCCCCGGCGCCACCGTGCTGCTCAACGCTCCGTACGCCCCCGAGGCGCTGTGGAACGAGCTGCCCGTGGAGGTCCAGCGGCTCGTGCGCCAGCGCGAACTCAAGCTGTTCACGATCGACGGCGACCAGGTCGCCCAGGACGTCGGCATGGGCGGTCGCATCAACACGATCATGCAGACTTGCTTCTTCGCGCTCTCGGGCGTGCTGCCCAAGGACGAGGCGATCGCCGCGATCAAGCACGCGATCGACACCACCTACGGCAAGCGCGGCGGTACCGTGCTCGCGCGCAACCACGCCGCGGTCGACGCGGCGCTCGCGCACCTGCACCCGGTACCCGTGCCCGCCGAGGGCGAGGGCGCCCTGCACCGCTTCGCGGTCGTGCCGGAGGCCGCACCCGACTTCGTCCAGCGCGTCACCGCCCGCATCATGGCGGGCGACGGCGACGGGCTGCCGGTATCGGCGTTCCCGATCGACGGTACCTTCCCGACGAACACCGCCAAATGGGAGAAGCGTTCGATCGCCCACGAGGTCCCGATCTGGGACCCCGAGGTCTGCACCCAGTGCAACCTGTGCGCCATCGCCTGCCCCCACGCCGCCATCCGCGTCAACGCGGTCCCGGAGGCCGCGCTCGACGGTGCCCCGGATGGCTTCGAGTCCATCGCCTGGAAGGGCAAGGACGAGGCCCTGGCCGGCCACCGCTTCATCGTGCAGCTCGCCCCCGACGACTGCACCGGGTGCGGCGTCTGCGTCGACGTCTGCCCCGCGCGCGACAAGCGCGAGCTCAAGCGCAAGGCGATCAACATGGAACCCAAGGCGCCGCACCTGGAGCAGGAGCGCGCCAACTGGGACTTCTTCGAGCCGCTCCCGTACCCCCGCCCCAGCTTCGACGCCCTCGATCCCATCAAGGCTTCGCAGCTGCGCGAGCCGCTGTTCGAGTTCTCCGGCGCCTGCGCCGGCTGCGGCGAGACCCCGTACCTGAAGCTCCTGAGCCAGCTCTACGGCGACCACCTGGTCGTCGCGAACGCCACGGGCTGCTCGTCGATCTACGGCGCCAACCTCCCCACCACCCCGTGGGCGCAGGACGCCGAGGGCCGCGGGCCCGCGTGGTCGAACTCGCTCTTCGAGGACGCCGCCGAGTTCGGCTTCGGCATGCGCCTCGCGGTCGACGCCCGGGCGGGCCAAGCGGCCGACGGGGTCGAGAAGCTCCGGCCGCTGATCGGCGACGCGCTCGCGACCGACCTGCTAGCCGGTCAGGGCGCGCGCGACGAGGCCGGCATCACCGCGCAACGTGCGCGCGTCGACACCCTGCTCGGCCACCTCGACCGCATCGAGGGCGACGCGGGCTCGAGCGCCGCCCTGCGCGCCGACACGGCGCGCTTGCGCGCCGTGGCCGAGACGCTGGTCCACCGCCAGGTGTGGGTGGTCGGCGGCGACGGCTGGGCCTACGACATCGGCTTCGGCGGGCTCGACCACGTCCTCGCCTCCGGGCGCGACGTCAACGTGCTCGTGCTCGACACCGAGGTCTACAGCAACACCGGCGGCCAGGCCTCCAAGGCCACGCCGCGCGGCGCCGTCGCCAAGTTCGCCGCGAGCGGCAAGGCGGTCGGCAAGAAGGACCTCGGGATGATCGCGATGGCCTACGGCGACGTGTACGTCGCCCAGATCGCCATGGGCGCGAGCCCCAAGCAGACCGTCGAGGTGATGCGCGCCGCCGCTGCTTGGCCCGGCCCGAGCCTGGTGATCGCCTACAGCCCGTGCATCGCGCACGGCATCGACATGCGCACGCAGATGACGCACCAGCGCGACGCGGTGCGCGCCGGCTACCTGACGCTCTACCACTACGACCCGCAGGCGGCCCTGACCGAGGGTGGCGGCGAACCGCTCGTCCTCGACTCGCGGCCACCGAACCAGCCGCTCGGTGCCTGGATGGCGCAAGAGGGGCGCTTCGCGGTCTTGGCCCGCAGCCAGCCCGAGCGCGCCGAGGCGCTCGTGAAGCTCGCCGAAGCCGACGCCAAGGCCCGCCGCGCGCACTACGAGCAGCTCGCCGCCGTGCACCGCGAGGTGCCCGACAAGGCCCAGGGCGACGCCGCCCGGGCGCTCGCGACCCCCGGCCAGAACAGCGGGGAGGAGGACGCATGAGCCCGAACCTCACGACGTCGTACCTGGGCCTGACGCTGCGCAACCCGCTCGTGGCGTCGTCGTCGCCGGTCACCGGCCGCCTCGACACGCTGCGCCGCCTGGGCGAAGCGGGCGTCGGCGCGGTCGTGCTCCCCTCGCTGTTCGAGGAGCAGATCGAGCGCGACGAGCTGGCGCTTCACGCCCTCGACACCGTCGGCTCCGAGATCTCGGCCGAGATGACCGGCTACTTCGACCCCTTCACCGGGGTCGAGGTCGGCCCCGCCGCCTACCTGCGCCGGCTCCAGGCGGCGAAGGACGTGCTCGACGTGCCCGTGATCGCCAGCCTCAACGGCTACCGACCGGGCGGCTGGACGCACCACGCCGAACTGCTCCAGGACGCGGGCGCCGACGCCATCGAGCTCAACGTCTACTTCCTCGCCTCCGAGGCGTCCGAGACCGGCAGCGATGTCGAGGCCCGAACGGTCGACACGGTGGCCGCGGTGGTGCAGCGCGTATCGGTACCGGTCGCGGTCAAGATCGGGCCGTGGTTCAGTTCGGTGCCGAACCTGGTGCGGCGCTTGGGCGAGGCCGGTGCCAAGGGCGTCGTGCTGTTCAACCGCTTCTACCAGCCCGACATCGACCTCGAGACGCTGACGGTCGGGCCCCGGTTGGTGCTCTCGACGTCGGACGAGGCGCGCTTGGCGCTGCGCTGGATCGCCATGCTGCACGGCCGCACGCCGGTCGACCTGGCGGCGAGCGGCGGGATCCACGGGGCCGGCGACGCGGTCAAGCTGCTTCTGGCCGGGGCCGACGTGGTCACCATGGCCTCGGCGCTGATCGAGCACGGCCCGGAGTACGTCGGCGAGGTGCTCGCCGAACTGGGGGCGTGGATGCGTGAACACGAGTACGAGGACGTCACCGACCTGCGCGGGGCCCTCTCGCAGCGCGCCGCACCGGACCCGGGGGCGTTCGAGCGCGCCAACTACCTGCGGGCCCTCACGGGCTACGCGGCGGCCTACCGGCCCCCGCGGTAGGCGAGTCCGGTTCTGCACGGCGGTCCGAGGCGCGGTCGCCTAGCATGGGCCATGGACGCCAAGGACCGCCTGCCGGACGTCGGGTTCCGGCCCGTCGAGCCTTACGAGTCCACCGCGACGCTCGCCGACGAGCGCCAGCGAGCCGGTGAGCGGACCAGCGAACGCGTACCGTACTCGGTCGCGTGGATCGCGCTGCCGAACGTACCCGGCAAGCTGGGGATCGCGATGGCGCCCGGCCGCGGCGACCGCACGGCCGAAGCCGTGTGGGCGCGCGACCTGCACGCCGACTTGCGGCGTCTGCGCCACGTGCATCGGGCTCAGACGCTCGTCACGCTGCTCACCGACCCGGAGCTGGCCGCGCTCGGCATCGACGATCTGGGCGACGCCGTCGCGGTGCATGGCATCGAGCACCTGAGGCTGGCGATCGAGGACGGGGCCGCCCCCACGGCGGAGCAGGAGGACGCCGCGCTGGCGCTCCTCCATGCGCTCGTGCAGCGCGTCGAGGACGGCCGCACCGTGGTGGTGCACTGCCGTGCCGGTCAGGGGCGCTCGGGCACCTTGGTGGCGATGGTGGCTGCCGCGCTCGGCGAGGCGCCCTCGGCGGCCATCGCCCGGGTGCGGGCGGTGGTGCCGAGGGCGGTGGAGACCGTGGCGCAGGAGGCCTACGTGGCCGACGCCGCCGTCGCCTGGGCGCGGCGCCGGCTCCGCGACCGCTGAAGCCCGTTCGCGCTCAAGCCGCGGGCAGGTCCTTGCGCCGCCGCACTTCGGCGATCAGCAGGCGCGTGACGCCGACCCGGCAGTCGGGGCACTCCAGGTTCGCGCCCACGTACGGCGCCAACTCCTGGAAGTCCTCGAAATCCTGGTCCTTGATCGCGGCGCGCACGACGCTGCTGCTGACCGCGTGGACCTCGCAGACGTCGCGCACCTTGGGCTCAGGGAGGTTCCAGCGGTCGGGGTCGGCCCGGTAGACCTCGTAGGTGCTCAGCCAGAAGTCGCGCTCGAACTCGAGCATCGCCTCCTCGAAGCCGAGGAGGTCGTCGGCGAGGGTTGCGCCGGCGGCCACCAGGCGCTCCTCTTCGTCGACGAAGGGGAGCTCGAAGTCCTCGAGCATGCGCAGCGCTTCGGCGAGGATCGGTTCGCGATCGCCGCGGCGCTCGATCAGCGAGCGCAGCGCGACGCCCGACCAGGGCTCCTCGGGGAACGTGACGGACCAGAGCGGCAGCACGAGTTCGCGGGCGTCCTGCACCACCTCGGTGGCGGTCTCGATGAACTTGTGGTGGCCGTGGAGCGCCTTGGTGGTCCCGGTGGCCATCAGCAGATTCTCGGCAGCTGCTCTTCGATCGGCATCTCGAGCACGCGGTGGCTTCCGTAAGCGGTCTCCACGAGCGCGATGCCCTCGGGCTTGCGCACGATGTCGCCGATGATCGCGGCCTCGCGGCCGAGCGGGTGGGCCTTCATCGCGCCCAGGGCGGCTTCGGCCTCGTTCGGCGGCACGATCATCATGACCTTGCCCTCGTTCGCGGCGAGCAGCGGGTCGATGCCGAGCATCTCGCTGTACTGGTCGACGACGTCGTTGATCGGCACCGCGATGTCGAAGACGCGCAGGCCGAAGGCCTGCCGGTGCACGACCTCGTTGGCGACCGCGGCGAGGCCCCCGCGGGTGACGTCGCGCATGAAGCGAACGTTGGGCGCGACGAGCCGCACGCCCTCGATGAGCCCGTTGAGGGGCGCCACGTCGGACTGGAGGTCGACCGTGAGGTCGAGCCCTTCGCGGCGCGACATCACCGCGATGCCGTGGTCGCCGAGGGTGCCGTTGACGAGGACCAGGTCGCCGGGGCGGACGTGCGCCACGCCCATCTGGACGTCGTCGGCGAGGAAGCCGATGCCGGTGGTGTTGATGAAGACACCGTCGCCGTGGCCGCGCTCGAGCACCTTGGTGTCGCCCGCGACGATCTTGACGCCCGCCTCGTCGGCGGTGGCCTTCATCGAGCGGACGATCCGCTCGAGGTCGTCCATCGGGTAGCCCTCCTCCAGGAGGAAGGCGGCCGTCATGTACATGGGGGTGGCGCCCATGACGGCGAGGTCGTTGATCGTGCCGGCCACCGCGAGGCGGCCGATGTCGCCGCCGGGGAAGAAGGCGGGCTTGACCGTGTGCGAGTCGGTGGCGAAGGCGATGCGGCCACCGGGATTCTCGAGGATCGCCGCGTCGGTCAGCTCGCGCAGCGGCTCGTTGCTGAAGATCGCGACGAACAGCTCCTCGATGAGCTCCAGCGTGAGCTTGCCCCCGGAGCCGTGGCTGAGGCGGACGTGGTCGTAGCGGGAGCGAGTCGCGTCCTGCGGACGCGACTCGTTGGCAGGACGCTGCGCGTCCTGCACGCGTGCTGCGTCCGCGACGGCCTCTTCAGGCGGCTTCGACATGGAGCTTCTCCTTGTGCATGCCGTAGACGAACCAGGCGCGGCAGGTGCCCTCGTGGCTCACCATGCAGGGCCCGTACGGGCTGTCGGGGGTGCAGAGCTTGCCGAATACGCTGCACTGGTCGGGGCGGATCTGCCCGAGCGTGACCTCGGCGCAGCGGCACCCCTTGGGGTGCTCGGCGCCCTGGAGCGCGAGCGGGTCGAGCTGGTCGGCGAAGCGCAGGGCGGCGCTGAAGCGCTGGTACTCCGGGCGCAGCTTGTACCCCGAGGCCGGGATCTCGGCGATGCCGCGCCAGCGGATCGGGGCGAGCTCGAAGACCTGGTCGGTCTCGCTCTTGGCTTTCTCGTTGCCGTCGTACTTGACCAGCCGTTGGTAGGGGTTGCTGACCTCGAAGCGCCCGTCGCGGATCTGCTCGAGCAGCGAGGCGACCGACGCCATCACGTCGACGGGCTCGAAGCCACCCGAGGCGCACGCGATTCCCTGCTCGGCGAGCGGCTCGTACACCCGCAGGCCGGTGATGGTGACCGCGTGGCCGGGCAGGATGAAGCCCTCGATGTCGAAGCCGTCGAGCGTCGGGAGCAGCTTGCTCGCCGGGGGCGTGTAGTAGTTCGCCTCGATGACGCTCAGGTTGTCGGGGGCGCCGCGCTTGAGCATCGCCGCGACCGCCACGATCGTGGTCTCGAAGCCGACCGAGAAGAACACCACCTGCTTGTCGGGGTTCGCCTCGGCGATGCGCTTGCTCTCGAAGACGCTGTAGACCGCGCGGACGTCGCCGCCGCGGGCGCGGGCGTCGAGCAGGCTCATGCGGACGTCGCCGCGGCGCTCGCCCTCGAGCGGGATGCTGCCGGGCACCGCCAGCATGTCGCCGAACGAGGTGACGATCACGCCGGGGGTGAGCGACAGCTGGATCGCCATGTTGATGTACTCGTTGTCGCAGACGCACACTGGGCAGCCGGGACCGGCCAGAACCGTCACGCTCGGGGGGAGCAGGTCGCGCAGCGCGAAGCGCCCGATCTCGTGCTCGTGCGTCCCGCAGATGTGCATCAGCTTGACCGGTCGCCCGATCTTGGCGGCGAGCTCGGCGATCCGCTGGCGCAACCCGGCGACGATCTCCGGGTCCTTGTAGGTGGCCGGCGTGTAGTCGCCGGTCAGGGCGCGGGCCGCCCGACCCTGGTCGGCCTTATCCACGGCGGGTCGTCGACAGCGCCGGCGCGCCGTCGCCGCGCGTCTCCGGCTCGAGGTACTGGGCGATCAGCTCGAGGTTCGCGGCGGCGTCTTCGGGGGCGATCTTGTCGATCGCGAAGCCGGCGTGCACGACCACCCAGTCGCCGACCTTGAGGTCGTCGACCAACCCGACGAAGCAGTGCTGGGTGGCGTTCCCGAGCCGGATCAAGCACCGGTCGGCGTCGAGCACGTCGACGACTTCATGCGGGAGACCAAGGCACATACGCGTCCTCCTCTGAGCCGGCAGCCAGGACGGACCTGACGCAAGAGCGGTGCCCCCATCATGCGTTCTGAAGGGGGCACCGCGCCGGGGCCGATGTCCTACGTCGTCGTCGGAATTGCTACGCCACGGCCACGTCCCGCAGGTGGAGTTCGCGCCCCTGGCGCAGGTCGGCCGAGGGCGTGCCGCACGTGGGGCAGTCGGCGATGCCGAAACGGTTGTCGAGCTCGAAGTCGGCGTCGCAGGTCGCGCAGTGCGCGAGCGCCGGCAGGTACGTGACGTCGAGCGTCGCGCCCGCGGCCAACGTGCCCTCGCGGGCGCCGCGGTAGGCGAACTCGAGCGCCTCGGGCACGACCCCCGCCAGCGCACCGATCTCGAGCCGGATGGACTCGATGCGGGTCGCGCCGGCGGCGCGTGCCGCCTCTTCGGCGAGCTCGATCATGCGCACCGCGAGGCCGAACTCATGCATGCGCGAGCTCCGACCTGTCCGCTAGATCGGCGCGTGCGCCCACGACGATGGCTTCGGCCGTGAACGGCGTGTCGGCGGTCAGCTCGGGGTGCACGTCCTCGGGCACGATGCCCAGCGCCTCGAGCTCGCGCAGGACGACGGTGGCCAGGGCCGGCATGCGCGGACCGACGACCGGGCCGAGCTGCACGCCGATGCCTTCGCCCGAGAACTCCAGCGGGTCAACGCCGATGGCGACGATCGACACCTCGGGGAGGTCGCCGTGGAGCTCCATGGCCGTGAGCAGGTCGGGGACCTCCCACTCGTGCGACGAGAGCTTGCCGTAGCCGACCTCGGGCGGGACGTCGCCGGGGCCGAAGCGGTAGATCTTGCCCACCGGTGCGGCGACCGCGTCGACGAACACCACGCGCGGGTAGTCGGCGATCAGGGTCAGCAGTTGCCACCCGAGCGTGCCGCCGTCGACGATATCGACGCCTTCGGGGAAGCGGAACTTGGTCCGGAGGTAGTGGACGAGGTGCACGCCCGCCCCTTCGTCGCCGTAGAAGACGTTCCCGACGCCGAGGACCAGGAGCGGGCGCGCCC